>DASQGG010000187.1 GCA_035632695.1 Thermoplasmata archaeon | reverse complement strand
TCTTAAACTCATTCCGACCCATGGAAGCCGTGCGGCGGCATGCCAGAGCAACTCGGGCTCGAGGGGTGTCGTTGTCGTGGGTGGGGGGATGACCCCGGTGGAAGTCGCCGGACGGACGCGGCAATCGGATCGAGCTTGCAGGATGGCGCCAACGCGACGTCGGAGTCAGTGGATCTCGTGGGGACTCGTCCTGCTCCTCTGGGCCGCGCCCGTCGCCTTCGCCGCGTCGGCGGTCGGGACTCCGACGGCCCATCCCGTCCGCGCCGCTCCTCCCGAGCCGTCGACCAAGACCGCTTCCGCCCCCAACCCGCGGTTCCTCGCGGATTCCTCGCCGGCCCCGGACGCGGGAGCGCCGATGGCCACGCCCAGCACGTCCGTCCACGGGCTCGCGCCGCTCGCGGCCAACGTCTTGTCCGTCGGGCCTGTGATTTCGGGCGTTGCCTTCTCCTATTCCTCGGACCCCTATGTGCCGCCGGATCCCCAGGTCGCGGTCGGACCCAACCACATCGTCGAGATGGTCAACCTCCGGATCACCGTCTGGAACCGCGCCGGCCTCGACATCGAGAGCCTAACCCTCAACACGTTCTTCCAGAGGTCGTTCAAGGAGTTCCTTTCCGATCCCCGAATCGAGTACGATGCGCCGACGGGTCGCTGGTTCGCCTCAATCCTCGATGTGAACGTGAGTTCCGTGCTCCTCGCGGTCTCGGCGGGCTCGGACCCCACGAAGGGATGGTCCCACGCGTCCTTGCTCGCCGCGGGCTGCCCGGACCAGCCCATGCTCGGCGTGGGCCCGTCCACGGTCGTCGTGAGCGCGAACGTATTCTCAGCCTGCGCCGGCACGCCGACGTACACGGGGGCGGAGTTCTGGATCGTGAACAAGTCGGACCTCCTGGCCGGGAGTCCGCCGCGGGCCTCGACGTTTGGCCCTCTCGCGAACAAGGAATCCCTCCACCCCGTGGAGATCATGGATCCCGCGGGGGCGATGTACCTGGTGAGCGTGGGGTGGGCCGTCGCGCCCACGACCGCGGTGCAGGTGATCCCGTTGATTGGTGTGCCGCCGAGCGCCTCCCAGGGCACGGAGCTGGATCTGGCCATCCGGACGGTGAACGAGCCGCCGAACGCGCCCCAGCTCGGGACGACGTACCAGGTGAACACGGGAGACGCGCGTGTGCTCGATGCGATCGAGCACCACGGTCGGCTGTGGGTCACGTTCGGCGACGCCTGCACGCCCCTGGGGACGGTCGTCAACCAGAGCTGCGCCCGCGTCCTCGAGTTGGACCCGGCGAACCAGACCGTCGTCCAAGACTTCGACCTGAGCGATCCGGTTCGCGGCTACTTCTACCCCGCGCTGCGTCTCGACGCGGCGGGAAACCTCGTGCTCGCGTTCGGCTACTCCTCGTCGACCGAGTACCCGGGCCTCCTGGTCTCCGTGCAACTGTCGACGGACGGGAGGAACACGAACCGCACGCCGTTGACCGTGCAGACGGGATCAGGTCCCGAAGATCTCTGGTGCCCCGACGGCACGAGCTGTCGCTTCGGCGACTACTCGGGCGCGTCGACGGATCCGGCGGATCCGGAGGCTATCTGGGTCGCGGGCGAGGTCGGCGGCCCGAGCGGCTGGACGACGACCATCGCGAGCGTAGGTGTCTTCGTGCCCGCGAACCTGACGCTCCGCTACACCGTGGTGGGCACGGGCGCCTTGCCGACAAACCCCACGGTGACCTACCTCTATCGGGGCGGGCTCACCACCTGGTACCTCACGTCCTCGTACTCGAAGTACCCTGCCGATCTCGGCTCGTCCTGGAGCGTGCAAGCTTCGCTCGCCGGGTCCTCGTCCCGCGAACGGTGGATGGCCACGGGCCCCACCTCGGGTGTCGCGAACGGCTCCCTGACCCTCTCCATCCCGTTCGTGCACGAGTACTACGTGAGTGTGGCATCGTCCCAGGGCCAAGGTGGGACCGTCTCGTCGCTGTCCGGGTGGTACGCCGAGGGCTCGACGCTCCATTTGGCCGCGACACCCGCAACGGGCTGGCTATTCGCGGGCTGGCAAGGCACCGGAAGCGGATCGTACTCGGGCGCGGCTCCGGCGCAGGACGTGGTCGTCTCCTCGCCCATCAATGAAACCGCCTCGTTCAATCCCGGTCTTGCCGTGACGGCGTCGGCCGGTGGTTCGATTGCCTACCGTTTCGCGAACACCTCCGGGGTGGTGCCCGCCGCGAGCGCGATCACGCTCTCGGTCCCCCCAGGGAGCGCGGTCCACCTGAGCGCCACCGCGGACGCGGGGTGGCAGTTCGCGGGCTGGACCGGGAGCGGGAACGGCTCCGCGTCCGGACCGGCCGGGATCCAGGATCTCGTCGCCTCGGGGCCTCTCAACGAGACCGCGACGTTCAATCCCGGGCTCGTCCTCGTCGCCTCGAGCGGCGGCGGGATCTCCTACAGCTACGGGAACGTGTCGGGCGTCGTCGCCCCGGGGAGCACGCTCACGCTGTACGTGCCGTCGGGCACGGAGGTCCATGTGGCCGCCGTGGCCTCGTCCGGGAACGTCTTCACGGGCTGGTCGGGAAACGCAAGCGGGACGGGTGCGAGCACGAGCCTCGTGGTCCGTGGTCCTTCGAACCTGGCGGCCGGGTTCGCTCCGGCTCCTGTGCTGTCGAGCCTGACCCTCGAACTGGGCGTGGGCGTCGTGATCGCGGTCCTCGCGGTGGTAGTCGCGTGGCTGCTGGTCCGGCGGCGACATCGTGCGCCCCCGACGGGTCCGCCGCAGAGCCCACCGCAGTCCCCTGCGAACTCCGAGGCGCCGGCGAAACCGATGCCGCCGAAGGGCCCGTCCTAGGGGCGGGCCGCCAGGGATCGGTGCCGTCCGCCGGCGTCGGGATCAGTCCTCGTCCTCGGCGCGCAGCACGTTGCAGTAGCCCGACACGAACTTGCCGATCTCGCCCGTCACGGGGTCGTAGGCGTGTCGCTCCAGGCTCCCGATGTCCCGTCCGTACACATGGACGCTGTGCGACGGCTTCGTGGACACGTTATCGATTCGGTGGATCCCGGTGCGGCCGAGGACGGTCACGTGACCCTTGCGATTGATCCGTTCGCTCGCGAGCACGAGGGTCGCCCGCTTGGGATCCGAGCCGTCGTCCGTCCGCCGGTAGATGGACTCCCGCTCTTCGCCCGCGTACACGCCCACGACGGCCCAGGTCAGGTGGTCATGGATCGGCGTGGTCTGGCCGGGCGCCCACGCGCCGCCCGTGATCGAGAACGCCGCGTCCTTGGGACGGTAGAGGAGGTTGTTCGCGAAGCGGTCCTTCCGCGGGGCGAAGGCGGCGCGCGGGAGGGACCGTGGCGTGCGGAGGAGCCGGTCCATGCGGGGCTTCAGGTCCCGGAGCAGCTGGGCCTCGGACGCGGATGCCCGCACGATGGCCTCGGCCTCCGCGGCGAAGCCTCGGAGCGAGTATCCGTCGGCCGACTGCGTCACCGCCCAGCGCATGCGGCAGGTCGGTAAAGTCCCTTTCGGATTGCCGAAAGCGCTCACGGCTGCGGCGGGCCAACCGCAAGGATCCGTTGCCGCAGGAACGGGAGGAGCCGCGGGGACGGTCCTGCGGGGATGGGCGCTCGGACGACCCCGCGGTCGTCCACCGCGAGGAGGCCGACCCCGTCTGCCTCGAACCGCCAGCGCTCGCGGTACGCGGACGAAGCCGCGGCCAGGGGCATGGCGACCCAGGCACGGTCCGCCGCAAGCTGGTACGCGATCGCCTGACGCAACGCTTTCCGCCAGTCCCGGAGCTTGAGTTCAATGGCGACGAGCGATCCGTCCCGTGCGCCGATCAGGTCGGCCCGGCGGCCCAGGATAGGGACCTCCGACACCACGCGGTGCCCGGTCCCCGCGAGCCACGCGGTCACGGGTGCGGTGAGTTCCGCCTCGAGGGTGTACGGCGTGTCCCCTCGAATCCGCACGAGCCGGATAAAACCCTGCGTCCCCGACGCGAGGCGGCTACCACGACACGCCGTACACGGGCCGGAGCTCGTCCACGCGCTTCACCCAGTTTGTAAGTGGCCTCCCATCCAGCTGCTCCTCAAGGCGCTCCAGGAACGCGTGCGTGCCGGCGATGAAGCCCGTCGCCGTCTGTCGCGTGAGGTGCCGGTGCGTGATCCGGAGGATCGTCCCGTCGCCGTCGGGAGTAAGCTCCCAGCGCACGACGCTCCGCTCGCCTTCGGGCAGGTACTGCTGCGTCTCCACGTTCCACTCGTGCTCAAACACGCGCGGCGGGTCCCACGTCAGGATGCGTCCCGTGACGTGGAATTGGGAGATCCCGCTCACGTAGTCGATGCTCCCTCCGGGCCGCTCGTCGAGACGCGCCTTGGTCATATACCAGCGCGCGAGGTGCTCCGGATCCGTGAGGGCCTTCCAGACGACTTCGGGAGGGTGGCGCAGCCGTCGCTCGAAGGCGATTGTGGCGTAGTCGCCGTCCAGCGTGAGCGCGCCGGTCTTGTCCGTCGAAGAACCAGTCATTCGGGCACTCTCTCCAAGCTTGTCTCGCAGGGATTTCGCACCAGGGTTCTTGAACCCACCGCTCGCCGCGGTCATCGCTTCCTCTCCTTCGCCTTCTCGCTCGCGGCCCCGGCGTCCAAGTATCGCTCGAGGGCGTCCAGCGTCTCGGGCCACATCGCTTGATACTTCGCGACCCATTCGTACAGGTCCGCGAGTCCCTTCGCGTTCAGCGCGTAGATGCGCTCCTGCGCGTGGATTGTCACGTCCACGACGTGCGCGTCTCGAAGGACCTTGAGGTGCCGCGACACCCCGGGCTGCGTGAGCCGCGGGAACCTGGCGGCGATCTCGCCGGCGTTCCGCGGCCCCAAGGCGAGGAGGTCGAGGACCTTGCGCCGCACGGGGTGCGCGACCGCGTCGAAGACGTCCATGCTCCCCCTACGCCTTGCGATCCCAGTCCTGAGGCCCCGTGGGCGGCGCCCGCGGCTGGAAGATCGTGAACGGGTTGCCGTCGGGGTCCGTGAGGTCTGCAGCGTAGCCCCAAGCTTCCTCCATCGGCTCCGGACTCTTGAACCGCACGCCGCGCTTCTTGAGTTGGTCGAACGTCTTGCCGCAGTCCTCGACCTGGAGGACCGTCCGCGTGCCGATGCCCGGCTGCGTGTGGCTCACGGGCATCCGGTCCGCCTCCGCGCCCGCCGGCCAGAGTACCATCTCGATGTCCTGCCCCTTAGGGCTCACGGTTAGGTAGCGCGGATGGCCCGGCTGTATGTAGTCCGCCTTCTTCTCGAAACCCATCTTTTCCGTGTAGAAATCGAGCGCCTTGTCTTGGTCCTTGACGACGATCGTCACATGCGTCAGCTTCGTGTGTGCTTCCCCCTAGGGTTGTCGCTGAATAACGGTTTGGTTATTTAACGATTTGGTCAAATTCTGGTTCAAGAAAGGGCGCCCATGCCGGGATCCCAGCGCGCCGCTCCGGCACGGGAGTTCGAAAGTGCGCGCGGACGACGCCGAACGCCTCAGGAAGGAGGTCCGTGCTCCGGAGGTGACTCTTTCCTGCGGAGGCGCCGCAGGGGAAGGACTCCGACCACCGCTGCTCCACCGACGGCGACCAGTGCCATGACGACCCGGGGGTCAATGCCCGCCCCCGAGGGTGGCGGCCCGGTCCGCGCGCCCACGAACGCTTGGGTCGAGACGCTGGGCGGACCTTCGTTCCCGTACCGATCGACCGCGGTCACGCGGTAGAGGTAGGTGCCTGCGTCACCGCTTGGGCACGGGGATCGTGGACACCAGGGCCGCCGGAGCCTTCCACGTGGCGTGCGTCCGGAGCAGGGGGTGGAGCGTCGCCATGACTGCGGTCGCGCGCTGCGTGAGGAAGACGCTGAACCCACCCGCGACGAGCCATAGGATCACGTCGACCACGTTGCTCGTGAAGCCGATGCCCAGGAAGCTGTACAGGAGCAGGAACCACGCCACGAAGAAGGTCCCAAACTCGAGCGCGATCAGGATGAGTCGCGCGGAGCGGTACAGGGCCGTTGCCGAGGCGATGCCCAGCGCGACCCCGATGAGCGTCGCGGTCATGCTCTGCTGCTTCGCCAGCTCGCCCAGGATCACGGACCCCGACGAGAACAGGGCGAGCCCCAGGACCAGGAACGCCGCCGCACGGTTGAGGATCCCCAGAAAGACGCCCGCGACCAAGAACACCGCGCCGAAGATCAGCGCGTGGTCCTCGAACACACTAAACAAGCCCACAAACGCATTCAGGTCGACCAAGTCTCACACCCCCCTCTCGGGGAAGGGGGCGGACGATCGCGCATCCGAAGGCGCCCACCCGCATTCGGGCGGCCACTGTGCCGCGCATCGTACCCGGGCTCGACCCCACCGCCCGGGCTCGCCGCACGGCGGCCTCGCAAGAATCCCCTCCTCTCCCCTCCGGTGAGTCCCGAACATGATGCCGGGTATTTGAGCGATTCCGGGGAGATGCGCAGAAAGGTGCGTTTCCTCGCTGGACCGCTGCCAGAACCCCAAGTTCACGCGAGTTGGGATTCCGTAAAGTCGGAGGCCGAGGGCCTCCTCAGGGGGTTCCCACCCCGTACTCGAGCATCAAGCCCCCGAACCGCATGTCCACGAGGACGTGGAATTGGACGGTCTGGTTCCACGAGAACCGCATCGTCTCGTAGGACCACTCGTAGTCCGACCGGAGGCCGGTGACGAGACTGCCCGCGGCTCCCGCATTCAGGGCGATCGAGGTCACGTTGTGGTGGAAGTACGGAGGGTCGCCATAGGGGACGGGAGGCGGCGGCACACGGAACGAGGAGAGGGCCCCGACGCCGGTCAGGGCCCACCGCTCCCCGGCATTCAAGGAGAGCGTGTGCCAGGGAGCCCACAGGTCTCCCGGCGCCGGGAGCGACACGTTCGCCGCAGGGAGCGGCTCCGCGGACCCCGGGTCCACGACGCTCAGGGAATAGTCCACCTCGAGGTAGGAGCTCGGGAGGAGACCCTGGAACACGCCCATCTTCCGGACCGTGTAGTCCATCGCCCACTTGGTCACGAAGACGTATGCGAGGCCCGGGCCTGTCTCCGTCGCGTTCAAGTGCGCGACGACCGGAGGCGGCACGGAGGTGCCGTCGGGGTACCAGTGAACCGAGTACGGTCCCGCCGGATAGAAGATGAACGGACCTCCCGGGCCTCCGGCCTCAAAGTGCCGCGTCGAATCCGTCAGCGCGGGTTCCGGGGACATCACGAACTGCACGGGCAGACCGGTCCCCGTGGCCGGCATCCAGTGGTAGATGAGCAGGTCCGCGTCAATGCCGGAGCAAATGCCCTGGTGGGTGGTGGCGTTCTGGAAGCACGTGAGGTTTCCGGAGGAGAAGCTCATCTCGACGCTCGTGTTCACGGTCGCGCCCGGCAGCGGAGGCGCCGTGTACATCGTGGTCAGCGGGACGTCGATGAACGTGCGTCCTTGACTGAGGACGGCCTCGACCCAGGGTGCGGAGGGCCCGACGATCAGAATCGTGGGGACCACGATCGCGACGGCAACGATCAGGACGGCCAGAACGATTTGCCAGCGCGGCATTCGCTTCCGCGGCCGCGGGGTCACGGGGGCCGTCGATTCGCGAGGCGGCGGAGCCGCGACTTGAGATCCCTCCATCGGACAGAGTCGATGGGATACACCCGCTAAAAGCGTTCGGTACATATCCTCCGGTTGGCCCGCGGAGCGTGCGCGTGGCACCTGGGGTCGGCTACAGCCTCATCCGGCGGAAGGAGAGCGTGCCTAGGACCATGGTCACGGCGGCAAAGGCCACCAGGACTGCGAAGTCGATGAGCACGTTGAAGTTCCAGATGCCCAAGGTGGCCCCGCGCAGCGCGTCCACGCCGTACGTGAGCGGGTTGGCGAACGTGATCACGGAGAGCCAGCTCGGGAGGTTCCCCGGCGGGAAAAGCGCCCCCGAGAAGAAGAACAGCGGGAACGTCACGAACCCGCTCAGGAGGCTGAAGCCCTCCGGCGATTCCATCCACGCACCGATGATCAGGCCGACGCTCACGAGGCCGACCAGCATCACGAAGATGACCAAGTAGGCGAGCGCGAAGCCGAAGCCGAAGGACACGCCGAGGAGGGGCGCGAGGATCACGATGATCGTGGCCTGGATGAGGCAGTCCGTTGCCCCGCCGAGGACCTTCCCGAAGAACGCGGTGCTCCGGTTGATCGGCGCCACGAGGACTTCCTTGAGGAAGTCGAGCCGCTTGTCCCAGACCACGTTGGCTCCGTAAAAGATCGAGGAGAAGATCATGGTCATCGCGATGATCCCGGGGTAAAGGAACGCCTGGTAGTCCACGTTGCCCACGCTGAACTGGGCGCCGAAACCGCCGCCGAACACGAAGAGCCAGAGGAGCGGGCTGATCACCGTGGACACGATCCGCGAGCGTTCGCGCAGGTACACGCGGAACTCGCGCTCCCACAGCGCGTAGAGGCCGGAGAGTTCGCTCATCGTCTCCCGCTCGCCGTCATGACGCGCTCCCAGAACCCGCCTTCGGCCCCTTCCTCGCGGTACGCCCGACCCGTGTACCGCAGGAACACGTCTTCCAGGGAGGGCGGGTGGAGCTCCACGGAGTCCACCTTGCCGACGCGAGCGAGGATCTCCTGGATGTGGGACCGCGCGTCCTCCACGGTGAGGGAGGCGGTCTTGCCTTGAATCTCGACCTTCTTCACGTGGGGAAGCGCCTCGAGGGCCGCGGCATCCGGGTTCTGCATCTCGAGTCGGATGATGTCGCCGCCCAGGGCGCGCTTCAGGCTCTCCGGGCTGTCCAGGACGACGATCTTCCCGCGGTCCACGATCGCGATGCGGTCGCAGAGCCGGTCCGCCTCCTCCATGTAATGGGTCGTCACGATGACGGAGATGCGCTGTTCGCGCACGAGACGTTCGAGGTACTCCCAGATGTGCGTCCGCGTCTGCGGGTCCAGGCCGAGCGTGGGCTCATCCAGGAAGAGGACGCGCGGGTTGTGCATGAGCCCGCGGGCGATTTCGAGGCGGCGCCGCATGCCGCCGGAGTAGTGCCGCACCTGCTCGTCCTTGCGGTCCGTGAGGTCGACGAGGGCCAGGACTTCCCGGATCCGTGTCCCCCGCTCGGAGGCGGGGATGCCGTACAGCAGCGCGTGCATCTTCAAGTTCTCGTAGCCCGTCAGGAGATCGTCCGAGCTGGGTTCCTGGAAGACCATGCCGATGCTCTTGCGGACCTGGCCCGGCTCGCGTACGATGTCGTGGCCGTTGACCGTCGCCGTACCGCTCGTGGGCCGCAGGAGCGTGGCGAGCATGTGCAAGGTGGTCGTCTTCCCCGCTCCGTTCGGGCCGAGGAGCCCGAAGACCTCTCCCTCCTCGATGCGGAAGCTCACGTCATCCACGGCGGTGAAGTCCCCGTAGTCCTTCCGGAGGCGCTGGACGTCCACGATGGCGGCTGCCATGACGGCGGGGTATTGGGCCATCGGGTAAGAAGCTTCATCCGGACCCCGACGTGACGAGGCTCCGTGCATCCGCGCCTCCCTCCCATGCGCCGCGGCCCAGCGTCCCGGTGCCTCGTCTTTCGGTCAGCCGAAATGGCCGGAGTCCGCACCCTTTATACGGCGGCGAGCCGTTGGGCTGGACCCCTGCGGAGGACTCATCCATGGCCCGAGCCCTGTGGAGCGGCGCGATCGCCTTCGGCCTCGTGAACATCCCCGTGAAGCTCTTCGCCGCGACGGAGAGCAAGGACCTCTCGTTCACCACGCTGCACGCTGCGTGCATGACGCCGCTGAAGCGCCCGTACCTGTGCCCGAAGGACAACGTCCCCGTCGAGTCCAAGGATATGGTCAAGGCGTACGAGTTCGCCAAGGCCCAGTACGTGATCCTGAAGGACGAGGACTTCGACTCCGTGCCCGTGGAGATGAGCAAGGCGATCGAGGTCTCCGGGTTCGTGGACGCCGCGGAGGTCGGTCCGCTCCAGCGTGAGCGGAACTACTACCTCGGGCCCGAGGAGCTGAGCCTGAAGCCGTTCGAGCTCTTCCGGCAGGCCCTCCTCCGGACGGGGAAGGTCGCGATCGCCCGCGCGGTCCTGTGGAAGAAGGAGCAGCTCGTCGCGATCGGCCCGAACGACGGGGGGCTTGTGCTCACGACCCTCCTGTACCAGGACGAGGTGAAGCCGCCGCCCGAGGTCCCGGCGACGCAGCCCGTGGCCATCTCGGATGCGGAGGTCGACCTCGCGCTTCAGCTCCTGAAGGCCATGACCATGGAGTTCGACCCGTCGAAGTACCGGGACCGGTACCGGGACGGGCTCATGGCCCTGATCCAGGCCAAGGTCGAGGGGAAGGAGCTGCCCACGATCACGCGAGTCGAGTCCAAGCCCACCGTGGACCTCATGGCGGCGCTCAAGGCGAGCCTCGAGGTCGCGAAGGCCAGCTGACCCCATGCCGTCGTTCGACCCGTACGCCCACGTGATCAAGCCCATGCTCGCGGAGAGCCGCGAGACCCCGTTCGACTCCGCGGACCACCTGTTCGAGCTCAAGTGGGATGGGACGCGCGCCCTGGCGTTCCTCCGGGATGGGAAGCACCGCTTCCAGAACCGCCGCCTGTCGTTCATCGAGGGCCGCTACCCGGACCTCGCGCCGCGCACGCGGAAGGACGCGATCCTGGACGGCGAGATCGTCGTCATGGACGGTCCCCTCCCGAGCTTCGAGAAGCTCCAGGAGCGCGAGCGCGCGTCCGGGGCGATCCGCGTGGACTACCTCGCGCGGACCCTGCCCGCGACGTACATCGTGTTCGACGTCCTGTACGTGGGGGACCGTGCGGTCATGGGCCTTCCCCAGACGGAACGCAAGGCGATCCTGCGGGAGATCGTGGAGGAGGACGACCACGTCGTCCTCAGCGACTACGTGGAGGGCCGCGGCGTGGACTACTACGCGGCGGTGGTCGCGAAGGGTCTCGAGGGCGTGATCGCGAAGCGCAAGGACGCGCGGTACTACCCCGGCCGCCGGAGCCCGGATTGGATCAAGATCAAGAAGAAGGCCACCCAGGACTGCGTGATCGCCGGGGTCACGGTCGGCGAGGGCGAGCGCAAGGACACGTTCGGCTCGATCGTCCTCGGCGCGTACCACGAAGGGACGCTGGTCCACGTCGGGCGCGTGGGCACGGGCTTCTCGGAGGCCCTGCGCCGCTCCCTGACCGCGCGGCTCGCCACGCTTCGCCAGGATGCCTGCCCGTTCGCCGAAGCCCCCGAGCTCGAGGTGCCCCTCGCCTTTTGGACGACGCCCGTCGTGGTCGCAGAGGTCCACTTCTTGGAGTGGTCCAAGGACCGCCACATGCGTGCGCCGAGCTTCTCCCACCTGCGCGAGGACAAGTCGCCGGAGGAGTGCGTCGCGACGTTCTCCTGATCGTCCCGCATTCGGGTTGCGGAGCCCCCTGGACGCACTGTCCGATGCGACGCCGAACCTCGGCCATCGTGCGGAGAAAGGGCTTATCCGCTCGGGCCGATACCGCGCCCATGGAGGGCACGCCGCCGAAACGGGATCGTCCCACGCCACGGGTCGCCCTCGTTGGCGCGGTTCTCGGAGGCCTCCTGACCTTCCTGGGCACCTTGACCGTCGGCAACGCCCCCTACCCGGTCCTTGGGTACGGATTCCTGAGCCTCCCTCTCTTCCTCCTGCCGTACGGCCTGCCGCGCCGTGAGGCGGCGGTGAGCTTCGTTGCGGGACTCGTCCTCGGGGTCGCGGTTGACCTGCGAGCGGAGAGCCTGTTCGCGTTTGTCGGGATTGGCGCCGTCTTCGTCCGCGGCATCCAGTTCCTCCTGATCCTGCGCCTGAAGGAGCGGCACGGATTTCTCACGCCCGTCCTCCTGGCCCTGCTCTTCGGGACCGTCGCCGCGCTCCTCACAGGCGCCGCGACGTACGGGGGCGAGGGGCTCCAGCCCGCGTACGCAGTCCTTGACGCGGTCTACGTCCTTCCCGCCTACCTTGCGGTCCGTCTCGTGACGTCGTCGAGGGCCCGGTCCGAGGTCGTGTTCGGCCTGGTCGTCGTGGGCGGAGGGACGCTGGGGATCTTCTTCGCTGCGAGCACGTTTCTCCTGGTCCTTCCCCTCGGCGTGGCCCTCGGCCTGCTCACGCTCGCAGGCGTCCTCGTCTGGCGAGGCGGGGCGAAGCCCGCGGGCTCGGCGCGGCCCGCGGTGATGGCGCTCGCCTCGCTGATCGCGGCGATCGTCCTGGTCGGAGCCTTCGCGCTATCGGGGCCGGCCGCCGGCGACGCGGCCCGTGCGACCCTCTACCCCCTGTACCCGGACTCCCTGGCCGCGAGCCAGTGGATCCAGACCTCGAGCGCCGCGGGATGCCGCCAAGGCAACCTGGTCGGGGGCGGCACGCAGGCGAACGGGCTGTACGGCCACGAGCGTCTCCGCGTCCTCTCGACCTGCGTGACCGTGCGCGGCGTGATCAAGGCGTTGGAGCCCACCTCAGGACCCGCGGTGGACGGCGACTTCTCCTTCGACCTCGCCCTGGACCCGGGGTATGGGGGCTTGCTCTCCCTGGGGAGCTACGTGTTCCTGTCCGGGCTCATGCACGTCGAGATCGTTCCGTCCGACCAGCCCACGGTCCTCGCGAACGTGACCCTGACACCCGGCTCCCACGTCCAGGTCACGGGGCCCTGGGTCCTGGACACGGACCACGGCTGGTTCAGCGAGATCCACCCCGCCTGGTCCGTCGTCCTTCTCTCGCCGTAGGCGGACGGGCGAAGGCGTCTCCCAGAGCGAACCGCACCGTCCGTGCGTTGCTATCGACATTGAGAAGAGGGGAGTGAAGTATATCCGGGCCGGCGCGAGGTTACATCGGCGATGGCGAAGGCCGGTGGGCTCCGACCGCGGGCCCTGGGAGGGATCTTCGGCGGGTACTTCCTCGTCGCCATTCTCGTCGCCTACTTCCTGGCCGGTCCGATCTCGCCCTACGACGCCCCCGGCTACATCCGGTGGATCGGCGCCGCCTACGTGCTCCTGGGCGCGGCCGCTCTGGTCGGCGTCTGCGTCGGGGCCCTGCGCCGCGCGACCACGCTCGATGCGCGTCTCTTCCAGCTTGAGGCGGAGGAACGCGCCCTGCTCGACGCCGCGCGGAAGGCGGCCGCCCAAGGGACCGCGTCCCCGCGTGCCGCCGCGGAGCCCGTGTCCGCGGCCGAGCAGGCCGACGCGGAGGTCGAACAACTCCTCATGGACCTCCACCGGATCGGCGAGTCCGTCGCGGCCGAGCCCGCGCCGGACGAGGAGCCCGCGGCGGAACCGGAGCAGGGGATCCGGGCCACTGCCGACCTCCGTGTCGCCACGGGCGAGCTCGAGCGCCTCGGCAAGATCCGCAAGACCGTCGGAGCGTTCGCCGCGGGTCCCGCGATCGCGAGCGCCGGAGTCCTCGGCCTCTTCGCCGCACTCCT
>DASQGG010000186.1 GCA_035632695.1 Thermoplasmata archaeon | reverse complement strand
CCATGCCGCGAAGCGGTTCCTCGAAGCGGGCGCCTATTTGATCATGATCGAGTCGGAAGGCATCACGGAGAACGTGAAGGCGTGGCGCACGGACGTCGTCTCCCAGATCACGGACGCCCTGGGCACGGAGAAGGTCATGTTTGAGGCCGCGGATCCTCAGGTCTTCACCTGGTACGTCCAGAACTACGGGGCGGACGTGAACCTGTTCGTGGACCACAGCCAGATCATCCAGCTCGAGATCGTGCGCCGCGGCATCTGGGGCATGGCGGCGAACTGGGGCCGCATCGTGACGTACAAGCCGTGACCGGAGCCAGGTGCGATGGACGACGCGAAGTACGTGATCGTCGGCGGCGGGCTCGCCGGTTTCAACGCGATTCCCGCGATTCGCGAGCGGGACCCGGACGGCCGCATTGTGCTTCTCACCGACGAGCGCGAGCGACCGTACGACCGTGTGCCGCTCTCCAAGCGATACCTGCAGGGTGCCCTGTCTCGCGACGGCGTGTTCCTCCGCCCGAGCGAGTTCTACGCGGAGAACCACGTCGAGCTCATAGCCGGTCAGAAGGCGACGGCCCTCGATGCGGACGCAAAGTCCGTGACTCTCGACGACGGACGCGGCCTCCGGTACGAGAGGCTCCTCCTGGCCACGGGAGGTGCGCCGCGACGCCTTCCTCTCCCGGGAGCGGACCTGTCCGGCATCCACTACCTCCGCACCTTGGAGGACAGCGACGCCCTCAAGGAGGCGATGGGTCAGGCGAAGCGGCTCGTCGTCGTCGGCGGCGGCTTCATCGGTTGCGAGGTGGCCGCCGCGGGCGTCCTCAAGGGCCTCCACACAACGGTGATTGAAGTGGGGCCGTACCTGCTGAACATGGCGTTCGATGAACCCACGGGCCGATGGGTCATGGACTATGCGACCGCCAAGGGAATCAAGGCGCGATGCGGCGAGCGGGCCGCGAGATTCATCGGCCATGGCGGACGCCTCACAGCCGTGGAGACGGCCACGGGCGCGGCCATTCCCGCGGATCTGGCCGTGGTCGGCGTGGGCCTCGTGCCGAACATGGACCTCGCGAAGGCCGCCGGACTCCAGGTCGACAACGGGATCGTCGTCAACGAGAGACTCGAGACCACTGCGCCCGGCGTGTATGCTGCCGGGGACGTGGCCCGATTCTACTCGCCTGTCTTCGAGAGGCATCTCCGGGTCGAGCACTACGATGTGGCGGTGCGCCACGGGAAGGTTGCGGGCGCGAACATGGCCGGGGCCGGCGTCGCGTTCATGGACCTACCGTACTTCTTTTCCGACATGTTCGAGCTCAAGATTCACGTCCACGGCATCTTGAGCGACCACGACCGCGTGGTGCTGCGCGGGGAACGCAAGCTCACGGATCAGGGGGGGTTCATCCAGTTCTACCTCAAAGGGCCCCGGATCATGGCCTACCTCGGGGTGAACCGCAAACTCAAGGAGGAACGCGCGGCGCAGAAGCTGATTGCGTCGCGTCGGGCTTTCCAAGACACACGCCCGCTCGAGGATTCGAACGTCGACTTGGCCGCGCTTGCCGGGTGACTCACTCCGACCTTCTCATAACACTTATAGGCAGGCCTCTCTTACGCTCGGCCCGCCCGCGGGTCCGTGGGGTAGCTTGGTCTATCCTTGGTGGTTCGGGACCACTAGACTCCGGTTCAAATCCGGACGGACCCATTTTCATGGAGAGTTAGACTGGAATTCGGAATCTAGGGGTAACGACCTCGGCTTCAGTCCCATCATGCTGGGGCCTGACGGCCTCGGCTCTTTCCCTATTTGTGGTTCATTCATCGAGGCTCGCACAGATGTCAGGATGCAATTTCGTGGACAGCGTGGTCGAGGCGAGGCTCCCCGGCTGGGGGACGCGCCGAGACGCTCATCGCGGAAACGACCGGAAGGCTGCCAGGTCGCTCAGTGTGCAGGCGAGTGATCCTGGCCCAGCCCGCGACGGCTAGTCGCGCTTCCTCCGCAGGATCCAGACCAGCAGGACCGCGATGACGATGACAATCACGACGGCGAGCGGGATCCCAATGGTCAAGACGTCGAAGCCGGTGGCGGACGAAGTCGTCCAGGTTGCGCGGACGGAGGTCGGGCCGGTAGCGGTGAAGGAGAGCGCGGTCTGGGTCCCCGTTCGGTCTCCGGACCATCCGGCGAACGTGTAGGTCGTGCCGCCTTGGACGACCTGCGCCAAAGCCTGCAGAGTCACCGTTGCGTTCTCCGCATACCAGCCGGCACCCTGAACGCCTCCGACATCGCTCTCGACGGTTACCAGATACTGACGCTGCCACTGGGCGATTGCGGTCCTTGGTCTGGACATCGGGATCAGGTTGGAGGCGGTCGCATCGGTACCGGACGCGTCGCCCGACCATCCGGCGAAGACAGCGCGGCTCCCCAGGCCGAGGTCCACAATGCCGGCTTGCAGGCCGGCAGTCGCCGACGTGCCCGCGTCGTACCAGCCTGCGTTGACGGCGACTCCGTAGGTCGTTACGATCGCGAGGCTGTACTGAACCTGCCACCTCGCCGTGGCCGTCTTCGGTCCGTCCATGAGGATCGGGTTGGACGTGGCGCCGCTCCCCGTCGAGTCCCCGGACCAGCCGGAGAACCTCGCGCGGGTCCCTCCGCCGATCGACACCGGGGTCGGACTCACGCTCGCGGTCGCGCTCGATCCCTCGGCGTACCAGCCGCTCCCCGATGCTTGTCCGTACGCGGAAACGACATCGAGGTAAAACTCGGCGCCGTACAACGCGACGGCGGTTTTGGGCCCATCCATCAGGATGAGGTCGGAGGTCAGGCCGCTGCCGCTTGCGTTACCGCCCCATCCCGAGAAGACGAGCTGCTCCCCGGGACCCGTCGCGTACACGGAGTACGTCGCCGTCGCGGTGACTTGGCTCCCGTTCGCGTACCAGCCGCTTCCGGAGACGCCCGGCACGGGCGAGTTCACCGTGAGGTAGAACTCCGCGCTGAAGATGGCCTGTAGGGCCTCTGCGGCTGTGAAGTGGATGGCGTGGGTCGCAGCTCCCCCGTCGCTCCATTGCGCGAATCGGTACCGCACTCCGGTCGGCCCGGACTGCAGAGTGACGAGGCTCACCGTGTGGTATGAATCGGGCGAGAGCCAGAATGTCTCCGTCCTCGAGTAGTTCACGCCGTCGAATGTGAAATTCAAGCCGTCCGGAGACGTGGAGATGAGAAGATCCTGCTCCTGGAGGTAATTAGCGACCAGGTTCTTCGGTGCGTTCGCGATGACGGCGTGGGCCTCCGTGCCGCTGTCGTTCCACGAGGCCCATGTGTACCGCACATCGCTCGACGTGTACTGTGGCGAGGGTGCCTCGATCCAGTGGGTCGAGTTTGCGTCCCACCAGGTCGAGTACGCTGATGCGTAGGAGACGTTGTCGATGAGGATTGTCAGGCCCGACGGGCTTGTGGTGGCCTGTGCGCTGTATTGCTTCTGAAAACTCGCCGTGATCGTCATGTCAGCGGTCGCGTTGATCGTGTGGGTCCGCGTTCCGCCGTCGCTCCAGGAGGTCCAGCTGTACCGCGATCCTGGGTTGATTGGGATGGTGGACGCGACGCTGACCGTGTGCTCGGACCCGAGAATCCACGTATTCGTGACCGGCGCCTTGCCGCTCACCCCATCAACTGTGACGGTCAAGCCGGTAGGCTGGGTGGCGACTGTGACGTTGGCGGATGGGAAGCCTGGGTTCCGTGCGTAGTAGATGTCGTAATCGCCGCTTCCGCTGCACCCACTCTTCAACGTACGACCGTCCGTCCACACGACGTAGATTACGTCGTTCGGGCCGGCCTGTAGGCCGAAGTAGTCTCCCGGCCGGGCGCACGCAATCGGCGTTTCGGCGGTGGTCACCTTGAGATTCGGGGTCCATGTGGCGCCGCCATTCGTGGAGTTCGCGTAGAAGATGTTCCA
>DASQGG010000185.1 GCA_035632695.1 Thermoplasmata archaeon | reverse complement strand
CACGTCGGGTCCTTCCTTGTCGCCGGTCGCGGCCTGGATCGCGAACCATCGGTCGAGCCACTCGACCCGGCGCGCGGCCTCCTTGGAGCGCTTGTTCTCCAAATCGTCCAGGACCTCCTCCCAGATCCGGAAGGCCCGCTTCTCCCAGGCGTCCTCGACCAGGGGCTCCACCTTCCCGAGGTAGTACCGCTGGATGTCCAAGGGCGAGACCACGGTCCCGTCCTCGAGCTCCACGCGCCACTCGTCCGGGTTCCGATTCTCCACATTGTGCCATAGGTCCCGCACGGGATCCTTGAGGCGCGGCACGTCCGGGAGGGCGTCCGCTTCCATGAGCTGGAGGACCGCGGAGGTCGTGAAGTGGCGAAGGAGGATCGCGGTCTCGTTCATGAGCGCGTCCCCGACGATCACGTGGAGGCGCCGCCAGACGTGGCCGTCCGCATGGGGTTCGTCCCGCGTGTTCAGGATGCCTGTATCGTGCATGGTCTCCCCGCTGATAACCTGGGACGTGAGGAAGGCCATCGGGGACAGCACGTACTTCCCCCGGATGATGTCGCCCGCGCCTGTGTACACGATCCGCGTGGAGAGGTGGGGCACGAGGTCGCGGATGAACCGGCCCGGCCAAGGGACGTCGCGGGAGACGCAGTAGTTCTCATGGGACCCGTACGACGTGCCGTCGGGCGACGTGTTGTTCTTGAAGGCATGGATCTTCGTGGCCCCGTCCGTATACTTGTCCTCCATGACCCGGCGCAGCCAGTCCAGGATCTTCTCGCCGGCCTTCTCCCACACGACCACGTCGTGGAAGTTCGTGGTCTCCGCGGTGCTGACTTCGAAGTGCCCCACGTCGTAGTACACGCGGGAGCCGTTCGTGATGTACTCGCCGGCCAGGTGCAGGTCGCTCTCCCGCAGGAGATCAAGGGCCACCGTGTGGGGGTCGAACCCCATGGAGCCCATCTTGCGGCAGAACAGGGTGTACTCGTGCTCGGTCCCCTGGACCATCTTCTTCATCGCTCACCCGACCATCGGGTCTGCGCCGGTCCGGAAGACCTCCCGCTGCCGCTTCTCGTAGATGTACATCTCCGTGATGGCGTGCTCCTTGCACTCTTCGTCAATCGCAAGTTCGAGGTCGCGTCGGGTCAGGCCGTCCTTCTTCCGATCCGTCTTCTTCAGGGCGATCACGCGCTTGACGTAGTTCTTCTTCGCCGTCTTCACGATGGCCTCGATGATCGCACCGGAGATGATGTCCTTGCGCTTGACCGTCTTGATCGCCTCGCTCGCCTCGGCGTCCAACTTGACTTTGACCCACTTGTTTTCGCCGTACAGCTCGTCGAGGACGAACCGCCGCAGGCCGTCCGCGGCCTCGGAGACACCCCCGAACTCCCCAACCACGTCGCCGTGAATCGGGAGGTCGTCCGTGAGGTAGATCTTCAGGATCTCCTCGGCGGCTGCGCGCTCGGGCCGCGGGATCTCGATGATCTCGTCGAAGCGTCCGGGACGCAGGAGAGCGGGGTCCACGAGGTCCGCCCGGTTCGTCGCTCCGATCACGAATACGTCATGGAGGCGCACGAGGCCGTCCATCTCGCTCAGGATCTGGGCGATAATGTTCTTGTGGACACCCGAGGTGTCCATCATTCCCCGGACCGTGAAAAGGGCCTCGATCTCGTCGAAGAAGACGATGCTCGGCTTCTTCTCGTGGGCCTGGCGGAAGATCTCCTTGATGATCCGCTCGGATTCCCCGACCCACTTCGAGAGCACGTCGGCGATGCTGACGTTGAAGAACGTCATGTCGTTCTCCGTCGCGATCGCCTTCACAAGCAGCGTCTTGCCGCACCCCGGAGGGCCGTACAGAAGGATGCCGCGCGGCGCCTCGAGCTTGATCTGCTCGAACAACTTCGCCTCGCGGTACGGCAGGACGACGACGTCCTTGATGCGCTCGATCATCTCGGAGAGGCCGCCAATCTGCGCGTACGTGATGTTTGGCTTCTCCCCGAGGAGGAGCGATTTGACCTCGAGGTTGGGCAGGACATCGAGGACCTCCATGGTCGGAGGGAGCACACTGACCTGAAACCCGGGCTTCAGCTTCTTGTACACGCCCTTGTCGCAGGACACGAGACGCTTCTCCATGTCGCCCTCGACCGAGACGACCAGCTTTCCGTCGAGCATGTCGACGACCTTGGCGATCACGCCCTCGTTGCGAACCCCGCTGCCCTCGACGATGGCGTAGGTCTGGGGGTGCACCCACACGTACTGTCCAATCTGCAGTTGGGTCTTGTCGACGAGGCCGGTGGAGACCTTCAGGAGCTCCGTCGCGCGGGCCACGACGACCTGGTTGCCGTCCATGTCCGCGCCGTCCTTGCGGATGACGTACGCGTACAGAAGGGGCGGCTGCTTGATCTTGTTGAACTTGTCCTCATACGCCTTGAGGCGGTACTCGCGCTCCTCGATCTCGTAGCGGAAGGAGTGGAGGTCCCGCTCGTACTGGCGGCGCAACCGGTCCATCTTCTCCTCGAACTCGTCACGCACTTCCTCCGCCGACTTGGACACCTTCTCGTCGACCTCGTCGTTGGTCATTTGGTTCTCACCACGGGTGCGATCCCGCGAGCGATCCTGGGGCCGGACGGCACCTCCCGTCCACGCGGATGCTATGGAGGAAGAGTGCCCTCGGTCCCATCCTTGATGACACACTCCTGTGTGAGATTAAAGCTTTTGGCCTCACTTTGAAACAAGCGACGAACGCATGAATAATCTGAGAAAAGGGCGGTTCTCACAAGGAAACCGTGCCAGATTCCCCTTTGATGTCACCTTGAATTGTTTAGGTCAGACGAAAACATAATTCCCGCCGACTCCGGGTGTCGCGTCCGCGAGACCAAGGCGCGCACGATCCATGCGGGACCGCGAAGCCTATCGGATTCCGTGGAGCGGGAACAGCGTCCGTCGGAGGTCCTCCACCGCGCGCTTCGCCGCCCGGGGTACGTGGGCCTCCTCCTCCGCGTGCACGTGGTCGCGCAGGGACTTGTCCGCCGGAACGGAGCCCGCGAGCTGGTGGCACTCCTTGAGCCACTCCACGGGCAACGCGTCCTCGTGCTCGCGCCCCACCATGGTGGCGAAGAGGACCGTCCAGGCGCGAGGCACAGCCGTGACGTCGTAGCCTCCCCCGCCCGTAGCGATCCAGCGGCCGCCACAGAGCTCGTTGGATAGGCCGTCGATCTGCACCCCGACGGCCTCGTACGTCTCCGTGGTGAGCATGAGATGCGTGAGCGGATCCAGGTAATGCCCGTCGGCGCCGAGCTGCGTGACGATGAGTTCCGGCCGGAACGCACGCGCCAGCGGGGGCACAATCTCCTGGAAGGCGTACAGGTAGGAGACGTCCCGCGTGTACGGAGGCAGCGGGACGTTCGCGGCGTACCCGCGCCCCTCGCCCTCGCCGATCTCGTCCGTGAACCCGGTCCCGGGGAACAGGTAATGTCCGTCCTCGTGGAGGGAGATCGTGAACACGCGCGGGTCCTCGTAGAAGAGGGCCTGAACGCCGTCCGCGTGGTGGGCGTCGACGTCCACGTAGAGGACGCGGCGCATCCCGTGATCGTCCAGGAGGGATCGGATGCCGATCGCGACATCGTTGAAGATGCAGAAGCCCGAGGCCTTGTCGCGCATCGCGTGGTGGAAGCCTCCGCCCAGGTTCATCGCGCGCGTCCGGCGGCCCGTGGCCACCTCCTCGCAGGCTCGCAAGGTTCCGCCGACCTGGAGCAGGGTCGCCTCGTACATGCCCGGAAACACGGGATTGTCCGCCGTACCCAGCCCGTGCTCGTATGCGACGCCCTTGGGGTGGACGCTGAGATCCTGGACAACGGACACGTAGTCGGCGGCGTGGACGCGCGCGACCGCCGGAACGGGAGCCGGCTCCGGGCGGATCTCCTCGGCCCCCGGGAGCAGGCCGCAGTCGGCGATCAGGTCCCGAGCCAAACGGACACGAACCTGCCGGAGGGCGTGGTCCTCTCCGAAGTCGTAGCGCAGGTAGTCCGGGTGGTAGACGAGGCCGACGGGCATGCCTCCCCGCCAACGGGTCGGGCCACTTAAGCGTGCTCGCTCACGGCGGTTTCCGGATCGTCCGGAGCCGACCGCCGGGTCGCCCGCGAGCGCGTGATAAATATCAAACTATCTAGATAGAAATCGGGCTAGAGCAGCCATCCGCCCGTCACGCCGAGGACGTCCCCCGTGATGAACTCCGCCGCATCCGAGACCAGGAAGAGCACCGCGGCCGCCACGTCGGCACCCGTGCCCGCCCGGCGAACCGCCGTGTCCGGGTCCTTCCGCCGTCGCGCGGCGGACAGAGCGAGCTCTGGGTCCTTGATCACGCCCGGGGCCACCACGTTCACCGTGATCCCATCTCGTCCGACCTCCCGGGCGAGGGACTTCGAGAATGCGACGATCCCTGCCTTCGCCGCGTAGAACGACGCCATCTTGGCCGTCCCGTGCGCCCGGTACGCTCCGGCCGCGCCCAGGTTGATAATCCGGCCCCATCCGTTCCGGCGCATAAACGGGACCGCGGCCTGGGAGCACAAGAACGTCGCCGTGAGGTTCGAGTCGAGCACGCGCCGCCAGTCCCGGAGATCGGTGGCCTCGACGGGCTTCACGAGCCACTCCCCCACGTTGTTCACGAGGATGTCGAGCCGGCCCAGGCTTCGCGCGGCGGCCGCCACGGACCCGCGGCAGTCCGCGGGTCGCGTCAAATCCGCGGGGACCGCGGTGGACTGGTGGCCCATGGCTCGGATGGACTCGACGACGGCCTCGGCGTCGCGGCGACGGACCCGGTACGTGATGGCCACGTCGGCGCCTTGACCGGCCAGCGCGAGGGCGATCGCCTTCCCCATGCGGCGCGATCCGCCGGTTACGAGAGCGACTCGGCCCCGAAGGGGCGGGCCGCTACCAGTGCGAGGAGGAGCGCGGCGCGCCATCGCGTCGCGCAATGGCGGAGGAGGGGAAAACGTTTCTCGGACGGGGCGGGGTGGGCGGCTCCGCTCGGGGCGAAGGTGGGAAAAAAAGGGTCCGCCCGCGGGTGCGGGCGAAATTGGAGGAGGGTTGAGTCGTACCTAGAGCGGATGGACGGGCCGGTTCACGGTCTTCTCTTCGTGCTTGCGCACGAGGAGACGGACCGACGAAGGCAGGAGGATGGGCTGCATCGGCGTCACCTCCCCGGGGACCTGGCCACGCGCCTACCGCTTCAGGGCGGCGTAAATGATGGAGCCGGTGGCCCAGGCGGGCGCATCGGACGAAAGGACGGGGTCCTTGGAGTCGAGCTTCTTGGATGCCTTCATTGTATCACCTTGTGACACCGTTTCGGTGTTATCAAATCGATACTAGCACACGGGAGTACTTAAGTATGTCGACGTGGTTAACACGCTTTGATATTATCAAATAGGGTGCGACGATGTCCGACGAGGATCCGGCGGCGCCGGGCGAGCGTGCCGTGACCGTCACCGTGGACCAGCTCAAGGTCCTGAGCGAGCCCTCCCGCCTGCGGATGCTCACGCTCCTCATGGAGCGGGACATGTCCATCAGCGGGATCGCCAAGGTGCTGGACCTGACGCCCGCCACGGTCCATCACCACATCAACCAGCTGCTCGCGGCGCGGCTCATCGAGCCGACGAAGACGGAGATCCGCGGCAACCTGGTCGAGAAGTACTACCGGATCCCGGGGACGTCCCTGGACTCGAGCGCAATCTGGGACCAGCTGAGCCCCGAGGACAAGGTGAACTACCGCCTCGCGGTCCTGGGCATGCTCAAGGGGCTCGTGAACGAGTCCATCAAGCGGATCCAATCCAAAGGCACCGTGGACTTCGAGGTGGGCCGCCTCTCCTTCTACCACGTGCCGTGGCGGCGGGACACAATCCAGCAGGTCATGGAGATCTTCGAGGAGGCCAAGCGGAAGCTCGAGCGCCTCGAAGCAAAGGCCCGCGCGCGGGGCGAGCCCGGCGACGAGGTCATGGCCCTGCTGACCACGCTGCCCGTCTGAGGCGCGCGGGACGTTCAGGCGGCATACTCGCCGCGGATCAGCTTCTTCAGGTAGGGCCCGAGGACCTTGGCGAGGTCCATGTCCCCGTCCCAGTCCTCGAGGCGGTCCCAGTTGTGGTCCTCCATGTCCGTGACGCAGCTCTGGATCTGGGTGGTCATGGACTCCACGTCGCCCCCGGTCAGGGTGGCCGCAAGGACGATCCACTTGCCGCGACCGATGAGGATGTGCATCTGGCCCACGGTCATCTCGTTCAGCTCCTCGTCCTCGTCTCCCCGGAAGGAGTCCTTGACGAACTGCTGCACCGCGGTCAGCATGCCGCTGAGGATGTCCGTGTCGATGTCCGGTCGCAGGCGGCGGGTCTCGTGCTTGATCAGGACGCCGTCCTTGCGGTAGAGGAGGAACACATCGTCGATGGCGGCCTCCTGCTTCGGCGGAGCCGCGGCGGCAGAGGGCTTCGGAGCCTCAGCGAGGGCTTCGGGCGCCGAAGCGCCGCGACGGCGGACCAAGAAGAACGCAACGGCCGCGAGAGCCACTGCGATAAGCGCGAACCAGGGCCAGAGGTTCACGAGCGAAAGACCCGAGGAAGGCGGCGCAGGCGTGGCGAACGTGAACACGTCAACCTGGGCCAGAGGGTTGCCCGCGACGTCGGTCGCGCCGGCGGACAAGATGACCGTGTAGGTGGTCGCGACGGCGAAGGATTGTGAGGGCTGGAACCGCAAGCTCGTGGATCCGTTGCTCCACGTGAACGTGCCGGCCACGTACGGGGAGATGGAGAATGCGGCCTCCACGGCCGACTTGTTCATGGGCTCACTAAAGGTGATCTGAATCGCGGTGGGCGTGGCCGACAGGTTCCCCGTAGGCGCCGAAGCAATCGCCCGAGGCGGGATCGTGTCTACGATGGTCCACGTGTCGTTGCCCGTCTTGGTTTCCTGGTTCCCCGCGAAGTCCCGGGCCAGGGTGCGGAACGCGACCGACCCTTGGACGGTCGCTGGGTAGGTCGCCGAGGTGGCCGTCGTGTTCACCAGCCAGTTGACCCAACCGGCGCCCGTGTCGACCTGGATGGTGTAGTTCGCAACGTCCGTGACGCCGCCGTTCGGGGCCCAGCCGACGGTGAATGACGAGGAGATCTCGTACTGCGGCAGGACGCGTACATGGGACGCGGGCGGGATCGTGTCGACCACGGTCCACGTGTCATTCGCAGTCGGCGGCGTCGGCCGCTGCGCGTTGCCCGCCTTGTCGATCGCGGTCGTGGCGAACTCATACATACCGTCCGCCGGGGCGGTGAAGCTGAACTGTCCCATCCCGAACAGGATGGCAGTCGTGGTTCCGTACGCGACCCACGCGGTGCCATTCAGCCGGTACCACAACGTGACGTTCGCAACGCCCACGCCAAAGCCGTCCCCGGACGTGAAGTGGACCGGGAAGGTACGCGCCGCGGTCCAGGGAGGGAGGGCGAGCGCGGAAGACGAGGGCGGGGTTGTATCGACCATCGTGAAGGCCTGGGTCTGGCTCAGGCTCATGTTTACGACGCGCGGGCTGTTTGCGAAGGAGTACGCCTGGTAGCTGACCGAGGCCCGGGTCGTGTTCCACGTAGGGATCGGATTGTCCATGTAGACGCGGTTCGTGACGACGATCCAACTCGTGACGCCCAAGGGGCTCGTTTGGTTGTACGACACGAGGCCGTTGTCCCGGACCATGATACGGGCGCCCCAGATCGCGGTGATGTTGTTGGGCCAGAGAGCCTTGACGGACAGGTAGTTTTGGACTGTCAGGTTGCCGGCGCTCATGACGGCCACTTTGTTCCAGGGGAAGGATGTGTTCAGCGTGGTCGCCGTGGTGTAGTTGTCGACGTAGAGGCTGTCGTTGCCGATGGACGCGAGCGTGCCGTTCGTGACCTGCACCCGCGTCCGGATGGTGCGGTTCCCAACGAAGTAGTACCCGACCCCCCGGCCGAACCGTGGCGAGACGGTCCCGCCGGGCATGCCGCCCGTGACCGATTGAACCGAGTCATGGACCGAGGACCCGTTCGGGACGGCGAAGAGTGCCACGGCACCTGCATCGCCACCCGCGCCTCCTTGGCTCGACGGATTGAAGGGGGTTCCACCCGCACCGCCCCGCACGCCGGAGAACAGGTTCGACAGGAGCGAGGCGTTCACGTGCGTGCACGTGAAACCGGTGACATTGCCCCCGTCTCCGCTCGAGGTACGCCCGGTGCCGCCCGCACCACCCGTGAGTGAGGAGACCGTGTTGAAACTGATGAGCGTGGAATTGAACCGTTCCGAGAAGTCGAGCGCGAGGATTCCCG
>DASQGG010000184.1 GCA_035632695.1 Thermoplasmata archaeon | reverse complement strand
GTCTGCCCCGTGTGCCGCCTCGAGCTAGCCGACCTCTGCCTCCTTGCGGACCATTTCTGGGACGCGGCGGAGGCGAGCGACGTGGGCCACGTGATGTGGCTGAACCGGCACGTCGGGATGCGAGAGCTGCCGCGGGACGTGCTACGGGAGAGACTGGAGAAGGCCCTCCGGCGATAGAGTGCAGTCACTCCAGGCCATGATACGCCTGGGACCGATGCACGATCTCGGTGACGCGGACCTCCCCCGGAAGGACGAAGTAGAGGACGCGGTACTCGCCGACCCGCAGGCGGTACAGTGGCGGGTCGTCGTGGGTCCATAAGGGCTTAATGTCCGCCCCGGGACGGGGGCGGAGGGGGTCCTCACCGAGCGCCTCCATCCGCTCGCGAAGTCTTCGAGCGGGGTCGGTGGGCCGTCTGCACGTCTATCGAGTCTTCGGGTCGAGGTAGGTGATCCTCCAACTCCTCCCCTTTCGCCGCGCGTCCCAGGCGTCCACGGCGATTGTCCGGCAGGCGTCGCAGAAGACGTAGCGGATCTCGCCGAGGTCGTCCGCGACGCGGTCGACGGTGGTCGTGCCGTTGCACTCCATGCGCCCTCCGGATAGGCGCCGGAAGGCTGGTGGATGTTGTCCAATGCGGGCATAAGACGGTACCCATGGAAGGCACGTTTATCGCCTTCCGCCTGGCGAAGTACGACCGGGACCGGGCGAGCGGTCCGCGTGGTCTCGAAGAGCGCGGCCTTCGAGACACCGAGCTTCTTTGCGAAGTTCGTGAGTCCGATCTTCTTAGGGAACTCGAAGTAGCCGAGTTCGAACGCGAGGCTCTGGACGCGCGCCTGGCGGTCCGTGAGGCTCCCGCCCTCGGACCCGAAGGACTCTTGATGCGGCGGGAGGATATGGGCCAGGGTATGCCTCCCCCCGGACGCGGCTCGACCCGCACGTTCGATGTCCTGCTTGGGGCAGCCATCGTCCTTCTGATTGCCATGCTGAGCATCGCCGGGTGGTCGTTCTTGCACAACACGCTGAGCTTCATGGGCGCGCTCGGCGTCGTCGGATTCGCCTCCGTGATGGTGGGCATCCTACTGTGGGCCACCCTCCGCTCGCGAAACGGTTTCGAGGGGGAGGGAGGGCCCAGCCGTATCCGTGCCAAGACGCGGTGAGTTCCGTGGGAGCATCGAGCGACCTCGCCCATTCCGCGTACGTGCCCGAGGGACCCAATCACGGGGCACCCTGGGCGGTGTTGAGTTGCTTCGCCAGGGCCAGCCGGGCCCGGAGCGTGACCTCGGTCACGCCGGAGACGCGCGCGACCTCGGTCTGGTGCTTGCGCTCGCCGCAGGCTTCGGCAGCCAGGTAAATCGCCGTCGCGGCGGTCCCCACGGGCGACGACGACCCCGTGAGACCGAGGCGATCCCATTCCCCGAGGATCCGGAGGGCCATCGCCTGCGCCCGGCTGCTGAGCCCAAGCGCCGCGCAGAACCGGCTGACGTACTCCTGGGCACGCGGCAACGGAACCGCCCGCAAGGCGCCGGTTCGCAGGAGCTCGCGGTAGTGCCGGGCGATCGCCTTCCTGGAGATCCCCGCGACGGCCTCCATCTCGTCCAGGGTGCGGGGCACACCGTCAATTCGGCACGCCGCGTACACGGCCGCGGCCACGACGCCCATCATGGACCGCCCCCGGACGACACCTGCTTCGATCGCCCGACGGCACAGGAACGCCGCCTCCTCGCGCACGGTGTTCGGGAGGCCGAGCTGGGACGTAACCCGATCCAGGGTGCGGCCCATGGCCACGGAACTTCGTTCCCCGCGGCCCGACTGCGCAGTCGTGATCTGGAGCTTCCGGAGGCGGTAGAAGACCTTCCGCGTGGGTTCGGGGATCGGCCGGCCCCGGATGTCCCGGTTCGGGTACGGGACCACGGTGGTCAGGCCTGCGGCACCGGACAGGGGCTTCCGCGGCGGCCCCGTGCGGGCGAGCTGCTCCGCCTCTTCCATGGAATGGGCGACGCGTTCCGGACCTTCGTCAATCGCGCTCTCCGCGAGGACGAGACCGCAGGCTCCACAGACGAGCTCGCCGCGCGCGTCGTCCCGCACGAGGCGAGGGCTGCCGCACTCCGGGCAGATGTGCTCCTCCTCGAACGTCGATCCGGCGTGGGCGTTGCCAGGCATCCCCATCCTCCGTGGGCGGCCTGAAATCCTCTCCCGATCCACCTAGCGAGGCGCTCGTATTTGGAATGGCGGTATGGGGAATGCGGGCGCCGCGGCGCGGTCACGCCCGCAACCCGGTCACGTTGTTCTCGTAGGAGAGCTCCTCGAAACGCAATCCCAGGTTCCGGGCGTATGCGTAGGCCTTGCGGATCTCCTCCGTGTCGGGTCGCCGCGAGAGCGCCCGGTAGCGTTCGTCGTACGCGGGCGAGAAGGGGTCGCACGCGTATTCGGGCCGGTACTGATCCATCACGTTGACGAGGGCCCGCGGGGTGTTGTTCGCAATCCAGTCGAGGACCCGCTTCGTGCAGCATTCCACGTGGCCCGGCAGGATCAAATGGCGAATGACGAGGTCTTCGCCCCAATCGTAGATCAGCTTGTGGTTCCGGGCCACGGTCTCCCAGTACCATGGCGTGCGGGCGAGGAAGACCGCGCACTTGTCGTTCCCGAACTTGAAGTCCGGGAGCCACACGTCAACGAGGGGGCGCAGGATCCGCATTGTCGCCTCGCTCATGAAGAAGTTCGAGTTCCAGAGCATGGGGGCGTTGAACTCGCCCTCGTAGACCCCCGCGGCCGCCGACCTCGGGAACGTCCACCCCGCTCCGGGGTGCACGCTCGCCACATACGCAAGGTCCTCCGGATTCGGCGGCCTGCCGAGGAGCCGGATCGCCTCGACGATCGTGTGCAAGTGGACGGTCGGCTCCCCGCCGACCCAGTTGATGTTGTGGCAGCCTTCCTTCCGCAGCTGCCAGGCCATCGCCGCGACCTCCTGGGGATTCACGGCGACGCCGTTCTCCTTGTCGTGGGAGATATCCGCGTTCTGGCAGAATTGGCAGCGCATGTTGCAGGAGGTGAAGAACACCGTGCCGGAGCCGTGCGTGCCCCGGAAGATGAGTTCCTCGCCGCGGTGGGCGAAATAGGACGAGACGCACGAATCGGCCTTGAGCTGGCACGTGCCGCGTTTGACCCCCGCCGTCCGGTCCACACGGCAGGTCCAGCGGCAGAACGTGCAATGCCCGAGCATGCGCGAGACGAGCTCGGCGGTCAGGTCCACCAGGGAGGGACACGCGGGCGGCATCTGAGAAAGGCGCAGCTCCCCACGTCGGATCGCGCTCCACGCCTCGAGGAAGCGATCCGTGGCTCGAGCCTGTTCGGCCCAGAGCGCGTCCTCCGTCGCCGGTCGGAGTTCGATGTCGCAGGGAATCCTTCGGCCGATGAGGTACTTCGCGGGCATGCGGTCCTCAGCCACGGCGAGGTACCAGGGGAGACCGTCCCCGACCCGGTCCCAAATCCGCAGGCGTGAGAACGCGCGTGCCACGGTGAGCGGCCAGCAAGAGAATCTATTTGATGCTGCGGGATAAAGGCTTCCCTCCCAGGCCATGGGTCGAGGGAGCACCGTGGCGCAGCGAGACCTCGTCTGCCGACTCCTCCGAGAACGGACGTACCCGGAGCTGCTCGGCCTAGATGTCCGGGATCCGAAGGACTGGTTCCCCTGGTTCGTCGCGGCGAGCCTCTTCGCGAAGCCCATATCCGCGGCCGCGGCGAGGACCACGGCCCAGCTGCTGTTCAAGGAGGGGATTCGGAGCCCCAGGACCATCGAGCGGCGCGGCTGGGACGGCCTGGTGACGATCCTGGACCTGGGCGGCTACGTCCGGTACGATTTCAGCACGGCGACGAAACTCCTCGCAATCGCGGCGGCCCTGCATGGAGACCGTCTGCGTCGGATTGTGACCCAGGCGTCCTCCGTCCGGGAGGCCGAAGTCGAGCTCACGAGGATCGACGGCGTTGGCCCGAAGACCGTGCAGATCTTCCTGCGGGAGCTCCGCGGAGTCGGGGGACCCGCGGTTCCCCTCTCGGAGGAGGCGATGGGCGCCGCCCGGCGCTTGGGGCTCGAGGGCGTAACGGCCGCTGCATCGGACCTGTCCCGGCTCGAGAGCGTGCTGGTCCGGATCTGGGTCGAGCACTGCAAGCGGGGGCGATGGTCGACGTGCCCGGCCGCAGCGGCCTGCGGCTGCCGGCCGAGGGGCGCCCCGTAGGGTTAGCACCACCGGGTTCTCGGGGGCGTCCGCGCGCTGAGCGCGGCGTACCTTCCCGTCCCGGGAAGTTCTTACAGAAGATTCATCTACACAATAGTTGCGTGCTGCAACTATGAGCGCGTCCTCGCCCAAGGCCTGCGCGGGTCACGTCCTCGAAACGGTCCCCCCCGTGATGCAGTTCATCCGCACGGAGATGCGTCGGCACCGCTCCCTGAACATCTCCGTGCCCCAGTTCCGCGTCTTGACTTTTCTCGAGCGAAGGTCCGGCGGCTCCCTGTCCGATGTCGCGGAGCGGGTGGGCCTGAGCCTGCCCGCGATGTCCCGTCTCATCGATGGCCTGGTGGAGCGGAAGCTCCTCACGCGGGAAGACTCTCCGGCGGACCGTCGACGGATCGCCCTGCGGATCACGGAAACGGGGCGCGACCTCGTCCGGACCGCCCGGGAGGGCGCCCTCGAACGGCTCGCGGAGATGCTGGGCTCGCTATCCGGAGACGAGCGGGCGCGGGTCATCGAGTCCATGGAAATCCTCCGGCCCCTGTTCGTGCCCTCCCTGACCGTGGCGGTTCCCACGGGAGGCTGAGCCTTTGCCCGTCCTGGAGACGCATGGCTTGACCAAACGATTCAACGGGCTGACCGCGGTGGACGATTTCACGCTCTCCGTCGCCGAGGGAGAGACGTTTGGCCTGCTCGGGCCCAACGGGGCGGGCAAGACGACCGTGATCAAGATGCTCGCGACCCTCCTCCCGCCCACCTCGGGCTCCGCCACGGTGGCCGGGTTCGACATCGTGCACCGAGCCACGGATGTGAGGCGAAGCATCGGGTACGTCCCCCAGCTCCTGTCCGCGGACGGGAGCGTAACGGGGTACGAAAACCTCCTCGTGTTCGCCCGACTGTACGACATCCCGTCCGGAGAAATCAAGGCGCGCGTGCGGGATTCGCTGGACATGATGGGCTTGACGGATGCCGCCGACCGCCTCGTCCGCACGTACTCCGGCGGCATGGTCCGTCGCCTCGAGATCGCCCAATCCATGATCCACCGGCCGCGCCTCCTTTTCCTGGACGAGCCCACGGTGGGCTTGGATCCCCTGGCCCGCGAGGCGGTCTGGGACCACATCCGCACCCTCCGGGACGAATACCGGACGACGATCCTGGTCACCACGCACTACATGGACGAGGCGGAGAAGCTCTGCAACCGGGTCGCGGTGATGCACCTCGGGAAGATGGCGGCCTTGGGAACGCCCGCGCAGCTCGAGGCGGGCGTGGCCCGGGAGACGGGGGCCGAGCATGTGACCCTCGATGAGGTTTTCTCCCACTACTCGGGCGGAGTGATGGACTCAGGAGGTACGTTCCGTGACGCTGCACGAACCCGGCGCCTTGCCCGGCGGCTTGGTTGACGAACACGTTCGGCTGCCTGGGATCCCGGGCCCGTTCGTCGAATTCCCCGCCCTCCTGCGTGGATATGTGAGGAAGACCCTTGCAATCGTGGCCTTGGAGGCCCAGAAGCTGCGCCACGACCCCACGGAGCTGCTGACGCGCGCCGTTCAGCCTGCCCTGTGGCTCGTCGTCTTTGGGGAGACGATGACCACCCTGGGGTTAATGAAGACGGGGTACAGCTCCTATCTCGATTTCCTGGCCCCCGGAATCCTGGCCCAGAGCGTCTTGTTCGTCGCCATCTTCTACGGCATCGCCGCCATCTGGGAGCGAGATCTCGGCATCATCCACAAGTTCATGGTGACCCCCACGCCCCGCACGGCGCTTGTCCTTGGCAAGGCGCTCGCCGCCGGGGTGCGCGCGCTCTCCCAGGTTCTGGTCATCTACGCTCTCGCATTCGCCTTGGGGGTCCACGTCAACTTGAACCCGCTCGCCCTACTCGGCGTCATTGTGATCGTGTTCCTCGGCGCGGCCCTGTTCGCGACGTTCTCGCTGATCATCGCGGCCCTCGTGAGGACCCGGGAGCGATTCATGGGGATCGGGCAGCTGCTCACGATGCCCCTGTTCTTTGCGAGCTCTGCGATCTATCCCATCAACATCATCCCCACGTGGCTGCAGCCGGTCGCCTCCGTGAACCCGCTCACGTACATGGTCGACGCCTGCCGGATTCTCATGGTGACCCCGGGGATTGGGAACTACAGCCTGGGCATGGACTTTGGTGTGCTCATTGGTTTCAACGTGGTCCTCATCCTGCTCGGAGGTCGCGCCTACCGCAGGCTCGTGACGTAAGGGCAAAGTTGCGACGGCTTCTGTTGGGCAACGACGGAACCCTCGAATCCCCGTAGACCGCTTGTCCTCGTGAGGTGGCATGACTGCAATCCACCACGATGCCTGCACCCACATCCTCGCGGCGTTTGCCGTCGGCTATTTCGTCGGCCTTCGCCAACCTGAGGACTACCGGTCGCTCGTGCGCGTGGGCACCGCCCTCACCGACGTCTGGCTCGCCGCGTACCTCCTTGTGATGATGCGCCTCCGCGTCCTCGCTCCGAATCCTACCACGGGTGCGATGACGGCCTGAATTCTGTTCCCGCATGCGTCTCGACAGCCCGCGTGACGTGCGCGGCATGACCGATCGGACCCCCTCCTGAACGGTCCTTCCCTCACCGTCCTGGGGTATCCAAATATACTTATATATTCCCCGGGCGCCATACTATATACGGAGGCAGGGTGTGGATGTCCACGAAGCGAGCGCCGGAGACGCGGGGCGGGAGAACTCGGGGGACCGCCCCCTGGTTGGTGCGGGTGGCTCCCGAGCGAGAATCGATGGACGCCGCGGTCCGCACTTCCGAGGCTCACACGCTGCGTGAGATCGCCGAGCTCCAACCTGCTTCTCCCCGGGGGCATCGGATGGCGCCTTCGGCCTTGCGCGTGCGCCCCTGTAAGGGGCCGTCCATCCTCTACTGCGCCGGTCATCGGGAGCTCTTCGACATCTGGATCTTCTGGGATCCCGCCAACTTCGGCGAGGTCCGCGAGGATGCAATCTCTCGACTGGAGACGTACCTCCGGTGGTTCGAGCCGGATCGTGGGCCAAACGGCGCCGCGAGGGACGCGCGGCTCGTGGAGCTCGTGGCGGCGTTCCTGGGGCGGCACGAGGGCTGTCGGATCCGCGCGTGCGCCGACACCTCCTCGGAGTACGCGGAGGTCATCGGTTCCGGCGAGGAGGCGTGGACCGTGTTCTGCCTCTCCGAGGACGACCCGTTGTGGGAGCGTGTCTCCCTCGCACGGGTCGAGCGTTGCCGGCGGGAGGTGGAACGGTTCAAGCGCGACCGGCTCGATCACCTGCAGAGCTGGGAGGAGCGGGTCCGATGGAAGAAGGATCGGGAGATGTGGACGCGGCATCTCCGGGAGCAGGAGAAGACCCTTCGGACCACGGGGCGTCTCTGGACGGATCACGTCCCCTTCGGGGACGTCCTCGAGCAACTCCGGTCCGTTCCCATAGAACGACCGTTGGTGACCCTGGTCCCGTAGGCCCGGGATTGTCCGGGACCGGACAGCCGGTGATCGGCTTTCTTCGCGACGTGCTCGGCACGGGCCGGCAAGATGTCGTCGAACGAGACACGCACCGTCGTTGCGACGGCTTCATGGGAGGAGCAGGTGGCGACTTGACAAAGGCCAAGCTGCGACCGCCGTCCTCCGAACGTGCCGTGGAGAGCCGATGCCAGAGGCGATGTGCCATCGGGAACACGTGACACCGGAGGGCGCCGCCTCCGACGAATGGACCGTGGCCCCAACAAAGACCCATGGCTCTGCGGTTGACAAAGCTTTTTCAACCGTGTCCCACGGTTTCCCGCCGGATGGGAGCGATACCGGACCCTCGGGTCCGTCCGCAGGACCGCCCGGGGTCCGCGAGGCCGCTGGCGCTGCAACCCGGCGACACCGTCCGCCTGAAGTTCTTGTACCCCGGGCTTCGAGAATTGGCACCGCACGAAGGAGGCCGAAGAACCCGTCAACGGCTGGACCCTGATCCGCGCCGTGGACGCGGAGCGGGCCATGCAGGAGCTCCAGGAAGTGCCGTGCGTCCAGCGGCTCATCGGGACGACGGGCGAGTACAACGTGATCGCCCGCATCGGCGCGAAGGACCCGAACGCCCTGCAGCAGTCCGTGATCCGCGAGATCCAGAAGGTCCACGGAGTCCGACGGACGGAGACGCGGCCGAGCCTGACGAAGGCGTGAAGGGACGAGGGCCTGCGGGCCCTCCGTCCTCATTTTCTCGTCCAAGACCGCGCAGGGCCGCTGCAACCCGTCGCGGCGGCCGCCGCATCCGCCACCTGAATTTCCAGCTGCTCCGGTGCCCACGAGAATCGGAGCCAACCGGCATCGTCACGCGCGTCGACGGGGAGCCGCGCTAGCTCCCATGGACGGGGAACCACGTCCTCCGACGCTTCATCCAGGTCCTGAGGACGAAAGCCACGAAGAAGACGAGGACCGGCAAGGCGAGCACGGGCCAGAAGATCCAGTCCAAGTACGTGTGCTGCCGAAGCGGAGATGCCGAGAGGGACAGGGACACGAGGGTCGCGAGGAGCACTCCGAAGAGGAGCGAGACGATGAATCCGTCGACGATGAGCCGGTCTTCTCGGAACGTGAAGTTGTCCCAGAACCCCTTCTTCGTGGACTGCACGATTCGCTATGCGTCGAAGGACTATATTGAAGCTCGACTCATACCGTATGAACGAGGGTCCGCCCTGGCCAAGGGACCTGGGCGGGAAGGAGGCCAAGGCACCCCGACGGCCCTGCGCCTGCGGCTCGTGGATCCGCAAGAGGACGAGGAACGAAAGGCTGAATGAAGGCACGCTCGCGAGGCGAGGAAGGACAGGCGTATTCGTACGGAGGAAGCCACCGAGCATGCCTGGGTGGATCGACGCGAGGAGAGGGGGCGCGCTGAAGGTCGCCATGATGCGGCCGCGGAACTACCCTGGATGAACACCGGCGCCAACCGAGTGTCGGCTCCCATGGCCTTCGGAGTCACCAGCCCATTAACCCGCCCCCGGCTGACCTCTTCCCTCCCGCACGTTTCGAGTACGGGATGATGCCCGCCGTCGCGCCCATCGTCTTCCGCCACAGTTCTCGCGCTTCGACTGCCTGAGACAAAGGCGTATAGCCACGGAGCGTCGTTGGTCCGGTACAAGCATCCCTCTACAACGCCGCCCGGGCTTGTCGGCAACAACGCCGCCGGGCGGCATTTGTTTTCTCCCTGAGCCGCCCCGCGCCGCCCGCGTGACAGGGCCATCAGGTGCAGGCCGCGGGATGGCCTGCTGCGGAAGGCGGGTCGTCGCACGTGCTGGAAGCTCGGGTGGCGGGTGCGGGGGTCGCCTCTAGCCGGAGCTGTAGGCGACCAGGGTCAGCACAATCCGCGGGCCTTCGAACCCGCCCAGGCCGAGGTCCGCCCGGACCACGTTCCCGGCCTGAGCGCTGAACCACGCGGTTGCGAAGGCGTGGGGCGTCTCGCAATCCGTTTCCAGGGTCAGGTTGGTCACCACGTTTGCGTCGCGGTCCTCTGTCGGCGGCACGAACGGCCTACGGTAGGCGGAGACGGGCAGGGCCCGGAAGGTCCCCGCGGGCGTCGTCACGTTCTCGAATTGGCCCGTCCGGAGGGTGAGGCCGATGGGAACCGTGAAGGTCGCGAAGTGGTCCGTCCCCCAGGTGACGTTCGGTCCGTTCACCTTGAACGAGGACCACGTGTGGATCGTCGCGTTCGAGGTCACGTTGTAGGTCACGTTCTCGGCCAGGGGGAACCGAAGCACGGTCAGCCCGGGGTGGAACCAGACCTCGGTCCCCGCGTCGTACGTCAGCGTGTACGTCCCGTTCAGCCACATGTGATCGAAGGTCGACATGTCCTCGGGCGAGGACACGTTCCAGGTCCGGACCATGTGCACGGACTTGCGCGCATACAGCGGGGCGAGATCGGCCTGGCGGTACCACACGAATCCGGACACGTTGGCGGAGGGCCCGTCCTGCGACGCCATCCCAGGCTCCGGCCCAAGGACCGATGAGCGGTGTTCGACGAGCAGGAGAAGCGTCTCCGTGACGTTCCACGCGATCCCGTCGTGCGTGGACACGTTGCCCACCACGGTTTCCTTGAGCGTGCCGATGACGTGC
>DASQGG010000183.1 GCA_035632695.1 Thermoplasmata archaeon | reverse complement strand
GAGCCCCACCGCGAGATGGCCCTTCCCGGCGACAAACGGGCTCGCGGTGCATATCGCTGACCTGGAGACCGGCCAGGACCACCCCTCGACGCGAGCGGATCTCGCGGCCTTCTCACGGCTCGCGGACGCGCTGGATCCCATCGACTACCTATGGACCTCGCTCACGTGCACGGATGTGCCTGAGGTTTCCCACGGCCTCCATGAGCTTTGGGTCACGCTGCAGAACACGACGAAGCACGTGGAGAGCATCACGGTGGCCGGTGCCGCGGACGCGAGGGCCCAGATCGCCCTTGCCGCCTTGGTGGCGGGAGGCGAGGACGCGCTCCGCAAGCGGCCTCTGATGTCCGTGGTCTCTTGCCCGACCGCACCCCTCACGTTCAACCAGGTGGCGGTGGAGGCCCAGGTCGAGTTTGCCCGAGCGGGCGTGCCCGTGCTCTCCATGTCCATGTCCCTCGGAGGGGCCTCGAGTCCTGTCACCGTGGCGGGCACGGTCGAGATGGTGAACACGGAGAACCTGGCGAGTCTGGTCATCGATCAAGTTGCGGCCCCGGGGTGCCCGCATGTCTACACGTCGGACTCGACGCCCGTGGACATGAAGACCGGCTACATCGACTACACGGCGCCCGAGTCGGCGATGATCAGCGCCGCCGCGGTCCAGATGGCGCGTCGCTACAAGCTGCCCTGCATGACCTCGGGCTGGGGCGCGGCGGTCGGCCCGGAGATGGGACTCCCCGGATTCTCCGAGCTCGCGACGATCATGGCTTCCGTGATGGCGGGCACGGACCTGTCCGCGGGAATGGGCGGGCTCGACCACGCGAAGGGCGGATCCTACGAGATGATGATCCTGGACGCCGCGATCTGGGAGGACATTCGCTCCCTCCTGCGCGACGTCGCCGTGACGGAGGAGACGATCGCCCTCGACGTGGTGCGGGACGTGGGCCACGGGAACACGTTCCTGCGGCATCTCCACACGGTGCGGAACTTCAAGCAGGCCCTGTTCTTCCGCGACCGGACCAAGCTCGGCTGGCAGGCGACGCTCTCGAACCGGATGATTCCCGAGGCCCGCGGGATCGCGAAGAAGATGCTCAAGGACCACACAGTGCGGCCCCTGGACCGAGACGTCCAGAAGCAAGGCGACGCTCTGATCAAGGCGTACGAGCGGGAACACGCGGCCGGATGAGGGTCACGCCGCCTCCAGGAGGTCCTTGCTCCCCTCCCGGACGACCCGCGCGAGGTCCCGCTCGATGTCTCGGTCCAGCGGGGTCGGCTCGTGCTCCTGCAGGAGCTTGCGGACCTTCTCCCGCGCGACGTCTTGGATGGGGCGGATGCCCTCCGAGGTGGCTCGTTCCAGGGTGCGCTTGTCCCAGAGGGGCGAGTTCCGCATCTCGCCCTGGCGGAGGTACTTCATCGTGTGGCGCTGGGCGAGGAAGTTCCCCATGGGCCCCACGGCGTCGAGCACATGGAGGGCGAGCCGGTCCTCATCGACCTCGATGCCGCGGACGATCCGGAAGATGTCCGCGTAGACCTCGTCGTCGATGACCATCATTTCCAGGGAGGCCGCGTTCTCCCAGGCGCCTCCCATGCCGGAGAGGTTGTCGGCGCCGGCGAGGGCCGGCGGCAGCGCGGCCATCATGCGCTCGAGCCCGATCTGGAGGTCCCACTGGTTCGCGTCCGTGGTCACGCCGTAAACGTCCGCGGTCATGTGGTATCGATGCGCAATCTGGACAGTCGCCGCGGAGGCGAGGGCGAGCTCGGGCAGTCCCCAGAGGTTCTTCCCCGATCGGAGGTCAAGGAAGCTGAGACGGCCCGAGTACTGGCTCGGGAGCTTTGGATCCACCGTCTGGAGGAGCATCACCCCGGCCAGGAGCTCCGCGTTCTGCTGGGTGAGACCTCCCGCAAGGGAGAGGGGCGCCGTCCCGCCGCCGATGGGGCAGGGCACGATGTCCACGGGGATGCCGTGCTCGACCGCACGGAACACGACGTCGCAGACGTGGGCGTCGTACGTCAGCGGACTGCTCGGAGATCCATACAGGGTCAGGATGGGCCGTTTCCGGAACGCCTCGCTACCGCCGGCGACGCAGGCGCCCATCTCGGCCAGGACGTCCACCTCGGGGACGCGCAGCGCGTATCCCGGCACGCACTTGCTCGTGTTCTTGATCATCGCCTCCATGGTCCGCACGACGAGGAGGGGCGCGGGGACGTCCGTCGCCACCACCAGGTTCGAAGCGGTGTGGCAATTGGCGAGCGCGTCTTGGAGGCGTGTCGCCTGCTCCACATCGTGAAGCGTGGAGCTCCGAGACCGCCCGGTCTCCAGGTCCAGGATAGCGGGGTTGCCTCCGAGGGCGTGCGCGAAGCTGTGCTCGCCGTCGAAGGTCACGTCGTTCTTCGGGTCGCGCGCGCAGTACGTTCCGTAGAAGGGAATCTCCCGGATGGCATCATCGACCACGGAACGGGGGAAGGTCAGGACATTCTTCCGCGTAGGGTGGGGCAAGGCCCCGGCGGTCCGGAGCCGGCTGAGCGCATCCGGACTGTCGAACCGGACACCGGTCCGCTCGAGCAGGCGGAGGGAGGCGTCGTGCATTGCGTCCACCTGCTCCTGCCCGAGCACCTGAAGACGGCCCGGGTTGTGCACGCCCTGCATGGTCGCTCCTCGCGGCGCAGGGCGCGAGGGGGGTCAGGGGCTATGAAGGATGAGCTCTTACCGAACGGCCCCCGGAGACCGCCGGCTCCCTAGTCGGGGAAGACGCGGACGAATCCGCCATGGAGGCCGTCCAGGATGGGGTCCACGAACTCGAGGGGGGTGGCGCGAAGCCCACAATCCGGGAGCACGAACGCGATGTGGTCCGCTCCGACCCGCCGGACGATGTCCCGGAGCAGGGATTCGACCGCGCCGGCGACCATGACGTCCTCGGGGCGTGACACCTGAACGTCGCTGCATCCCGCCCCGAGACGGAGGTCGTGCTCCTGCCAGCGGCGGGGTTCGAGCAGTCCCAGGTTGTCCTTTTCGAGCTTCCCCGCGAACGCGAGGTTCAGCACGGAGATGCGCTCCACGCGGACCAGCGCGTCCAGCGCTCTCGTCCGGACGAGGCCGCCGCAGACGTGGAGGCAGGCTCGGTCGCGTGCGGTTTCCGAGGCGAGCAGGTCGAGTCGGCGAAGGCTCGGGCCGTAGTCCCGCATGCCTTGGGACAGGACGGGTTCGTCCAGCTGGAGGAACGCGCCCCGCCGTCCGATCTCCCGGGCGATGGGGTGCAGGGCTTCCGTGACGTCGTCGTGCAGGGCGGCGTCCATGGGACCTCGGTAGGCCGGCCCTGCGCCACCTGCAGCGCTGGCGAGGAGGAACGTCGTGGGTCCTGTGAGGCTGACCTTGAATCGCTCATCCGGGAAGAGGGAGCGGAGGCGGTCGAGATCGCGGACCGTGGGGAACTGGGCGGGGTCCTCCATGGGGCGGATCCGGCCAACGACACGCGGGATGCCGTGCCCCATTCGGATGCCCGGGATGCACGCGTACAGGGAGAGCATGTCACCGTGGGGCTCGCCGTTCGTGAGCAACCGGATGTCGTGGGCCCGCTGTAGCTCAACCGCATGGACGAGGGCGTCATCGGATGCGTGGGCTGGTGGGAGACTTCCAACCGTGGTGAGGATGGGGCGAATGTCCGTCGCCTCCGTCGGCAGCGGCAATTCCGGGAAACGCGAACGGACGCATCAAGGTCGCGGCACGAACCCTGGTTCGCCCTCGCGAGCCGGTCTCCCCCAGTGGCGTCACCCGCGCTCGCGAAACCGGTACTGCTCTTAGGGAGGCATTAAATAAATCCTGGGACGCTCGAATCCGCGGGAGGCCGCCGTGGTGCTGGGCGTATGGACACTCTCGCATTCGAGATGTCTGCGAACTCGACCCGGCCGATCCAAATCGCGGCCCCAAGGACGTTGACGTCGCCAGGAGGTGGAACATGGAAACGAAGGAGCACGTACCCGCGATGCTAGAGCCGATCGGTCAGGTCCTGCGTCGGCACCCCAAGGTGAACCTGCAACTCAACCGCGCCCTGGCACCTTTCGAGAATTCCGCCAAGGTGCTCCTGTTCAGCTGCAACATGTGCGGCCAGTGCCTCCTCCACGAGAACGGGTACACGTGCCTGATGAACTGCCCCAAGCAGGTCCGGAACGGCCCGTGCGGCGGCGTGCGGATGAACGGGCACTGCGAGGTCAAGCCCGAGATGGAGTGCATCTGGCTCAAGGCGGAACGCCGTTCGCGGCGCTTCCCGGGCCGCTACCTGTTCCTCCGGATCCACGCGCCCCTGGATTGGCGGAGGAAGGGAAGCTCTGCGATCCTGAACGCGGTCGCAGGCTGGCCAGGCAACGGCAAGGAATGACCATGATGCCCGCAGACCCCACGCGGGGCCGGTTCGAGCGCGCCCTGCGCTCCGGGCGTCCCGTGGTGACGTGCGAGATCGGCAGCCCCGACGGCGCCGACCCCGCCGATGTGAGGAAGCGGGCGAAGCTCGTCCGCGACTACGTGGACGCGGTCAACGTCCCGGACAACACGGGCGGCGTCGTCCACGCGGCCCCGCTCGCCGCGTGCGCGATCCTCGTCCAGGAAGGCATCGACCCCATCCTCCACATGACCTGCCGAGACCGGAACCGGATGGCCCTCCAGAGCGACTTGCTCGGGGCGGCCCTCCTCGGCATCCGCAACATCCTCTGCCTCACCGGGGATCACATGATCCACGGGGACCAGCCCGAGACGAAGCCCGTCTACGATATCGATTCCGTGATCCTTCTCGAGGTGGCCAACCATCTGACGCGCGAGGGCAAGTACGTCAGCGGGCGGGAGATCGATCCTCCGCCGGACCTGTTCCCGGGATGCGCCGCGGAGCCGTTTGCTCCTCCATACGCGTACCGACCGCTCCGACTCAAGAAGAAGGTGGAGGCCGGAGCGCGCTTCGTGCAAACGCAGATCGTGTTCAACGTCGAGCGGTTCGCGGAGTACATGGGCCGCGTCCATGACCTCGGCGTGGACAAGCAAGTCCCTATCTTGGCGGGCGTCGCCCCCATCCGATCCGTGAAGGCAGCGACCTTCATGCGGGACGAGGTTCCCGGCATGGAGGTCCCCGACGCTCTCGTTCGACGCATGGCCCAGGCGGGGGACGACAAGAAGAAACGGGAGGCCGAAGGCATCGCGATCTGTGTGGAGATCTTCGAGGATCTCCGGAAGATCCCGGGGATTGCGGGGTTCCACATCATGCCCATCAACTGGGAATCCGCGGTGGCCAAGATTTCCCGGGAGGCGCACCTCCAGCCCGCCCTCGGGTCGGCCAAGACGTCTCCTGACGAGGGCAAGGCCGCGGTTCCCCAGGAGCCGCAGCCCCAGGCCCCATCCGCACCACCCGCTTCGGTCCCGCTGAATTCGTAGGAGGAGAATCGATGAAGACCGTATTGTCATCTGCCAAGAAGACCGTGGTGATCAGCCCGGACGATCCCTTCGTCGTGATCGGCGAACGGATCAACCCGACGAACCGGAAGAAGCTCGCCGAGGAACTCCGGCGGTTTGACTACACCCGCGTCAAGGCGGACGCCCTTGCCCAGGTCCAGGCGGGCGCCCAGGTCATCGACGTGAACTGCGGCGTCCCCGGCGCGGACGAGCCTGCGATCCTGAAAGGGGCCGTGGAGGTCCTGCAGGCCACAATCGAGGCGCCGCTCTCCCTGGACTCCTCGGTGGTCGAAGCCCTCGAGGCCGCCCTCCCCGCGTACCGGGGCAAGGCCCTGATCAATTCGGTCACCGGGGACGACAAGCTCCTCGATCGCCTCCTCCCCGTGGTCAAGCAGCACCACGCGGCGGTCATCGGCATCACCCACGACGAGTCCGGGATCAGCAACGATCCGAAGGCGCGGCTCGCGGTGGCCCAGAAGATCGTGCGGCGTGCGATGGAGCACGGCATTCCTAAGGAAGACGTGATCATCGATCCGATCTGCATGCCGATCGGCGCGAACACGAAATTGGGCGCGGTGACCCTGGAGACGATCCGGCTCGTCCGGCAGGAACTGGGCGTTAACCTTTCCATCGGCGCGGGGAACGTAGGGTTCGGCCTCCCGGACCGGCCCACCCAGACCGCGTCGATCATCTTGCTCGGGATGGCCCTCGGGCTCACGGCTTCCATTGCGAACCCGCTGGAACACGAGATCTACAGAGCGGTCCTCGCGGGCGACCTCATGCTAGGCCGCGACTCGTTCGGGATGCGGTGGATGGGCTACTACCGAAAGCGCGAGGCTGAGGCCAAGGCGGCGGCAGCCCTCGCGGCGGCCCCCGCGACGGAACCGCCGAACCCCGTCCC
>DASQGG010000182.1 GCA_035632695.1 Thermoplasmata archaeon | reverse complement strand
CGAGATGCCGAGCGCTACGCACCCCCCTACCGGGTGCCGCTTCCACCCACGGTGTTGGCTCGCATACGAGCCCTGTCTCAAGACCGAGCCCCCGCTGTTCGACGCGGGCGGGAGACTGGTCGCGTGCTTCGCGACCGCCCGAAATCTGGGTCTCGAGTCAATAGGCGGTCCGGGCGCCGCGACCAAGAAGACAGGGACCTGATGAACGCACCTAGGAGCCCCGGGAATCCGCGGCGTGAGGGCGACACGGATTCGAACCATGAGTCTCGCCCTCAGAGCGTCCTCGAACGACAAGGATCCCTCGCGGGGTATCTCGTGCGGAGAGCCCAGCGCCGGCGTGAGCGGTTCCTCCTTCGCGCCCAGACCACCACGCTTCGCAGCGAACTCCTTCGTGCCCTCTTCCTGTCGGGATGTATCGTGCTCGACTTGATCGTCCTTCCCCAGGCAATCTTTGTGCTGCCCGGTCCCGCGGGGTGGTCCGCTACGGCGCTCGGGCTCGTCCTCATGGTGTGGCTCGAGGGCCGGTTCTACGCGGACCATTTCGCACTAGGGAGTCAGGCGCCTTCTCGGCCGTGAGACTCAGAGCGTCCCGTCGCGGAAGAGGGCTGCAACCGAGGTGGCGGCATGGAGATTGAACGCGCGCGGGTTGGCCCCCGTCCGAAACGATTTCCCAGAATCCGCTGAATAGGCTTCGCCAGATGCCGACGCGCACACGCGGGGGGCTCGTAGAGGGCCACCGTGATCGTTCGGGCCTCGGACACCACGACGACCGCTTCACGCGGCAGTCGAGCGTGTCCCCGGACGCACCGGAAGCCTTGCTCGGACCCGATCGATTTCATGGATTTGCCACACGATGGGCAGCGCGGGTTGGAGACCTTTCGCCAAGAGTCTACGAGCGAGACCACCTCGAGGCGCTCGAGGTTTAGGGTTCGAGGTTCCTCCCGGACGCTGCCCGTGACTCGCACGATGTCTCCGGCCCGGAGGGCCCGGACCACCTCGCGAAACTGCTTCGATGGCTCGTACGCTGCCACGGTGACTCTCCGACGGCCGTCGACCTCGAAAAGCACGTGACCGCCCGGTCGGGTCACGGGCGTCGAAACCACCTTGCCTTCGAGAACAGACGCGGTAAACGGACGCAAGGCCCAGTCGCCCATGACCACGTGGTCGTCGGTTCCCTGGTTCGTCTCGAAGAGCAGCCAACGCTCCGGAGTCTCCCCGCGGAGCGTACGCATCGCTCGCGGCAGCTGGGAGGGGACATCACCCCGGATACCGAAGAGAATGGGGCAAGGAGAGTGCGGCGCGAGCACGACCTTCTCGTTCACGTAGTCGTAGTTGTTGAACGTGGAGGGAAAACGGCGGTCCATCTCCCGGACCGACACGGGATCGATGTCTCGCGTCAACCCCCACAGACTTGGGTGGCGATACGCGAGAATCTCGTACGTTCGATCCCGAGGACGCCACGCCAACGCCGCGGTCGCACCGATGATCCCTCGCCCATTCTTGAAGCCCCGCAGGATCCCAAGATCCGTTGCGGCCAGCCGCGCCTCTCGACGCGAGACCACGCGCCGGACCGCGTGCCAATAGAAGGACGGGGCAGGGGGCCGGCGCAGGATCGCGAACGCAGGATTCGTGGTGGGGTCTCCGAACACGGACCACTGCCGGACAAGGTCCTCCACGGGTTTGCGGAGGACCTCGGGGTCTTCACTGCCGCGGGATCTCGGGAACGCCCGGATGGCGCGGCCTGCGATTTGCCCCACGGTCGCAGGTTTCCCGGTTCCCCGGCCGAACCGGAGCGCGAGCGCCCCGTTCCCTCGAGTCTTCCACGGGATGTTCGGGTTCAGCCGGACAAGGCGGGGGTAGCCGATCAGGTCGTGGGTGCGCGTGACCTCCCGAACGATCTCCGTCGCGAGGAACGTCGTGCACATTCCCCGCAGGCTGTCCGTGTCGTCCACACCGACCCAGAGGACCATCGCCGCGCACAACGGTCACGCGTGAGATAAAGCCCGCGGACCGGGAAACTTCATATCGAGGCGGACGCTTGCTCGGCAGGGTTCCCATGACCGTGCGGGCGTTCGACTTCACGAACCTCGACGCGCGCCGCCTCACGAAGATCGGGGCGGGCTGGGCGAACATCCGCGTGGACCACAACAGCACGGTCACCTTGATTTCGGAGACGGGGATGAACAGCGCCCAGGTCGACTTTCGGTTCTCCGCGAGCTACCGCGCGGCGGAGGCCGTGATCGGGCTCATCCAGATCGAGGGGCAGATCGCCTGGGAAGGGGATGCGAAGGCCCTCGTAAAGGGCTGGTCCGCGGGGGGCCAGATGCCCCAGGAGATCGCCCAGGAGATCCACACGGTGATCATGACGAATTGTCTCCCGGAGACCGTGATCCTGGCGCGCGAGCTGCGCCTGCCACCGCCCATCCCAATCCCTCAAGTCCAGGTGCCCGGGCCCACGCCACCGCCGAAGAAGGGACAGTCGCCCGAAGTGATGTAAGGACTACCCACGAGGATCACTTGATGTGGTCCAGGCTGAAGGAGCCGATGGACACGTTCGACTTCGTGTACGTGTAGCGGATCCAGCTGCGGCTCTGCACGTCGCAGATGCCCTTGATGCTCAGGAACGACTTGAGCTGCTCGACCTTGAACTCGATGGACCCGTCCATGAGGGAGCCGAGCATCTGGATCTCCTGCTCCTCGTGCATCCCCTTTTCGATCACGTAGAAGGCCACCGCCTTGTCGCGCTTGCGGCGCCCGACGAACGGCTGCAGGAACTTGAAGGTAGTCGTGGGGTCCAGGTACGCGATGAGCGTGGACACGCTCCGGAACGCGAGCCGGTAGCTCGGGTACTTCTTCCGCCACTCCGTCGCGATCGCATCCGTCGCCTTGAGGATCGCGGCGTGGTCCGTGGGGTCGTCGATGTACGTCGTGTTCGTATCGCTCGCGTCGGCGCCCATGGACTTGGAGTACGCATCGATGTACTTCACGAGGCCGAGCTTCTCGCGCTCCTCGTAGTCCGGTAGGACAAACGCCATGTCTTCGCGGATGTCCCCGGGCCCCTTGTCCGTGAGGATCCAGAGGACGGGCAGGCCCTTCTTGAGACCCTCCGCCATGAACAGGCTCACGAGGACCTCCTTTCCCACGTAGGCCGGACCGTACACGGAGACGTTCGAGCTGTACGGGATGCCCCCGAACATCAAGTCGTCGAGACGCGGGATGCCGGTCTTGACGCGCTGCTGCTGGACCTCGACCTTCCGATCCTCTTCGCGCGCCTCGATGTCTTCCGCGATCATGCCCTGCTCGCGGAGGCGGAGTTCCTCCATCTTCTGCTGGAGATACTTCTCCTTGGTCCGGACTTCTTCCTCCTTCTGCGTGATCTCGCCCTTGAGCTGCTCGAGGCGCGCCTTGAGGTCGAGTTCCTCCGTGGATCCGCCCTCGGCCTTCGCCTGCTCGTGCTTCCGCATTTCGGCCTCGAGGCGGTTCTCCCGGTACGTGAGGTCCTGCTCGCGGCGAAGCAACTCGTCCTCCTTGAACGCGAGGGGCTCTTTCAGCTTCCGGAGCTCGTCCTCCTTGAGGCCGACCTCCTCCTGGAGCCGCTGGATTTCCTGCTCGCGGAGGAGCATGCTCTTCTCCTTGGCGAGCAACTGTTGCTGCCGTTCCTGGAGGACGCCCTCCAGCTCGCGACGCGGCTTGCCGTCGAGCGCCTTCTCCTGGGCGCGGACCTGCTCCTCGATCTTGAATTTGTTGACCTGTTCCTCGAGCGCGATGATTCGCTTCTTGAATTCCTCCTCCTTCTCGAGGTACTCGTGCTCGTTCTCGCGGAGTTCTTCCTCGAGCCGACGCCGCAATTCCTCGTCGACGACCGTGATTCCAAGGGACTCGGGCCCGGTTCCCGTGTGGGCCGCGGCCTCGCGAACGGTCAACACGGCCTCGCGCTCCGCCATCGCGATCTCGCGTTTCTTGAGATCCCGCTCCGACGGCTTGATCTTCGCGAGCCCGACCTCGATCTTGTCCTTGAGCGCCTCGTTCGCCGCCTTGAGTTCCTTCAGCTCGACCTGGAGCTTCTGGCGCGCAGCGGCTTCCTGGTCGAAGCGTTTCTTCAGGTCGGCGCCGGGACCCGCCTTGAGTTGTTGTCCCTTGACGTACTTGATGACCGCGATGGAGCCTTTCTTGATGTGCTCGATCTCCTGCTCGAGCTCCTTCCTCCGGGCGATCTCCGTCTCGAGTTGCTTCGAGAGGCCCGCGACCTCCTCGATGTATTGGACGGGGTCGAACCGTCCCGAGCGGAAGTTCGCGAGCTCCCGGGTGAGTGTGGTTCGCATGGACTCGAGCTCCGCCCGCAGCCCGTCGGCCTCCAGGGCCTTTGACCGGAGCTCGCGGACCTTCTCTTCGGAGACCCGCTCCGCCCTCCCCGCCTTTCCGGCGCCCACAACCCCTTCGGACGGCGTGCCAATCCAGTCCTGGAACGCGTTGTCTTCCCCGGCGAGCCACTTGCGAAGAGCATCGTCCCGGCCGTCGGGGCTCTGCGTTGGAAGGGGCGCGCCGACCCAGCCGCTCAGGCCCGTGGCGCCCGACTCGCCCTTGAGCCACGAGGTGAGACCTTCGTTCGCCGCGGCGGCCCGCGGATCGGACTGCTTGGTCCCGCAGACCACGCACTCGCCCCGGGCGTTGACCTCACCGCCGCAGACGCGACAGGTCACGGCAGCGGTACCGCCGGTCTCCGCTTTCATTTCCACGCGATCC
>DASQGG010000181.1 GCA_035632695.1 Thermoplasmata archaeon | reverse complement strand
GGAAGTGGCTCTGGGACGCCATCGACAAGAAGACGCGGTATGTGGTCGCGACCCACATCTCGACGGGCAGGGACGTTGGGCAGGCCGTCAAGTTCATGCTGGAAACCAAGAGACGCAACGAACGTCCTCACATCATCGTCACGGACGGACTCCAATCGTACAACGGCGCGATCAAGAAGGTCTACTGGAGCAACCGACTGGATCGGCGCGTCGCGCATGACAGGTCGCCGGGACTCAAAGCCGGGAACAAGAATCGGATCGAGCGGTTCCACAGCACGCTGAAGGGGCGCTACAACGGGATGCGCGGTCTGAAGAACCCGGAGACCGGCCATGTCCTCCTGAAAGGATTCATCATCCAGTACAATTACCTCAGGCCGCATGAGGCCCTCGATGATTTGACTCCCGCTGAGGCTTCCGGGATAAAGCTTCCTTTCGAAGATGGCTGGGCCAACCTGATTGATTGGGCGACGATCCACCAAACCCGCCGAAAGTGGCCTCCCGTGGAGACGGACGAAACGTCCGACAATTAGCCACAAAAGTCGGCCTGAGAGACGCCTGAGAAAGCCCCCGTTGGGACATTCATGACACCCACCAAGAAACGCGTCAAGCTTTCCTTAACGGAACCTGCTTTACATACAGTTAAATAGCGTGATTGCCATACGATTGTCAGACAAAACTATAGAGTCTGTCGGACGTAGGCCAGGGACCCTCATGCCCCAGGAATCCGAGCGCGTCACGATCCGCATTCCGCCCGATAAGATTCAAGCCCTCCAATCCCTGGTCAAGAGCGGGACCTACCCCACGATCTCCGATGCCATCCGCGCGGCGATCGACCGCTTCATCGACGTTCAGTTCGCACCCGATTACATTCGCAAGCTCATGATCGAGCTGCCCAAAGGCAACGTGGTGGACCTCCAGCAGCTCGTGAAGTCGGGCGACTCCGTGTCCGTGGAGGACGCGGTCCGCAACGCGGTCCGGGAGTACGTCCGACGGCGCCTCCACAAGGCCATCGAGGGAGCCGACCGCTAGGGGAGATGGCGCACCCGCACGCGGGTGCAACGCATGGCCGGCCGCCACCGGTCCGGGATGGGAACCAGGGATGGGCATCGAGACGGTCCAGCGGACAGGGAACCAGGCGTTCCTCGACTCCTTCGACTTCGGCAAGCCCAAGGTCCTCGTCATCGGATGCGGGGGAGGCGGCGGCAACTCCGTGGCGCGGCTGCACCGCCTCGGGATCCATGGTGCGCGGACCGTAGTCGTGAACACGGACGCGGTCCACCTCGATTCCATCGTGTGCGACCGCAAACTCCTCATCGGTGCCGGCGTGACGCGCGGCATGGGCGCGGGCGGGAAGCCCGAAATCGGGGAGCGCTGCGCGGAGATCGCGGAGCAAGAGCTCCGCAACATCATTGGCGACGCGGATCTCACCTTCGTAACCGTGGGCTTAGGCGGAGGGACAGGGACCGGCGTCGCCCCCTATATTTGCGAACTCGCCCAGGCCGCGGGCAGCGTGGTCATCACGATGGCCACGACGCCCTTCAAGGCGGAACGCGGCCGGATGGCGAACGCGCTCGCCGGCATCCAGCGGCTGAAGCCCGTGTCCGACAGCCTGATCGTCCTGGACAACAACCGCCTCCTCGAGCTCGTGCCGAACCTCCCGGTCGAACAGGCGTTCGCCGTGATGGACCACCTGATCAGCGAGGTGATCAAAGGCGTGACCGAATCGATCACGCTCCCGTCCTTGATCAATCTCGACTTCAACGACGTGCGCACGATCCTCCAGGGCGGCGGGACCTCGACGATCTTCTACGGGGAGAACGCGGAGGAGGATCCCGCGAAGCTCGTGTCCGAGACCCTGGAGAATCCCCTGTTCGACGTGGACTATCGGGGCGCCCGAGGCGCCCTGATCCATATCAGCGCGGGGCCCGGGATGCGCCTTCGCACGGCCCACGAAATCGTGGAAGGTCTCACGGCCCAGATGCGTCCCGACGCCAACGTGATCTTCGGCGTCCGGGTGGACCGCAAGTACGAAGGCATCGTCCGGGTGCTCGCGGTCATGACGGGCGTCCGCTCGGCCATCCTGGAATCCGTGGACCCTGCGGTCGCGTTCGCGGAGGATCCGAGCTTGGCGCTCGTGACCGAGGACCCCCCGATCGCGTCGGCCTCGTTTCCTAGGAAGCACTGATGGCCCGTATGGACGCGATCCGGGGCCGGGCCAGCGTGTGGCTTCGAGGCGGCGTGCCTCTGCGCCGACTCAGCCGGGAGGGGGCGGAGGCGGCGCAAGCGCCTGGGGCCGGACCCCAACGGGCGTGGTGTCTTCCTCGAACGCTTGGGTGAGGTCCCGGGGCTTCAACCGCACGCGGACCGTCTCGGGCTTGGGTTTGATCAGGTTCCAGCCTGCCTTGGTGATCAGGCCCCCGATCAACGCCATGACCAGGAACATCCCTGTGGTCAGGAGCCCGACGCCGATGGGGATCAGGAAGACGCCCAGGTCGAGGTTCACGTTGAGCCCGCCGGCACCGCCGAAGGGGTTCCCGACCGCGTTGCCTGAGGTGGGGACGCGGGGCTGGATGGTCACCTGGGCGAAGGTCCGGCTCTGCTGCGCGTTCCCGTCGACGACCGTGAGGCTGACTTGCCAGGAGCCGTATGAATAGAAGCGATGGGAGGGATTCTGGCGACTACTCGTCGCGTTGTCCCCGAAATTCCATTGCCAGGAGGTCAGCGAGGCCGAGCCGGCCACGCTCTTGTCCGTGAACGTGACGTTCAGGTCGGATCCGGAATAGGTGAAGTCCGCCGTGGGCCCCTTGACCTGGGCGTTCGTCTGGGCCATCTGGTTCCGGAAGAAGTCGCCCGGGTTCTGCGCGACCCCGAGGGCCAGGGAGAACGTGAACAGGAGGATCCCGATGCCGACGGCCAGCACACCGATTCCCAGGAGCAGGTCGACCGTGTCCCGCTTCACGAGGGCCACCGGCTCCCCGAGCCACGAAGGCGGCGCTTAAAGCAGCGGGTGCGATTCTCAACTGTGAGAACGTGGGACGCAGGCTATCCCCGGAACGTGGGCCGGGCGCTGATGAGCCCGTGCTCCGCGAGGGGCCGGAAGGGTCGGCCCGCGATGCGATCGAGCACCAGTCCGCGGAGCTCGGTCGCGGTCATCTCCTTCTGCTCCTTGGTGGCCCGCACGCGGACGTTCAACTTGCCGGACTCGATCTCCTTCTTGCCCACGACGACGATGTACGGGACCCACTCCTTCTCCGCGCGGCGGATCTTCTTGCCCAGGGTGTCGCTCGTGTCGTCGAGGTCCGCCCGCACCCCATCGAACGCGGCCAAGAGCTTCCGCGCGTGTTCGAGCTGGTCCTCGCTGACGGGGATGATTCGGACCTGGGTGGGCGATAGCCACAGGGGAAGCATGGGCGGCTTGCCCGCCTTGATGTCCGCGGCGGCCTTCTCGAGGAGCGCGTAGAGCACGCGCTCGACGGCGCCGCTCGGGGACAAGTGCAGGATGTAGGGGTACCGCTTCCGCCCCGTCTCGTCCACGTACGTGATCCCGAAGCGCTCCGCGTTCTCCGTGTCGATCTGGTCCGTGGTCAGCGCCGCGGCCTTGTCGTTTGCGTCGACGAAGTTCCACTCGTACTTCAGGATGAAGTAGAAGAACTGGTCGGACCACATCTCGACGAGGATAGGCTTGCCCCAGCGCTTTGCGTACGCCTTCACGAACTCCCCGTGCTCCTTCCAGAAGGGCTCCGTGACGCGAAGGCCGACCTCGAAGTCGTCGGGCATGGAGAAGCCCATGTCTTCCATGAGCTTCCACGCGACCTCGAAGCGGACCATCATGTGCTCCTTCGCCTTGGCGACGTCCGCGACCAGGGCGTGGCAGTCGGGCATGGTGAAGGCTCGGAGCCGCCGGAGGCCGGCCAGTTCGCCCCGCTGCTCCGCGCGGAACGAGTAGCGAGTGAGTTCGTAAAGCGGGAGGGGGAGCTGCTTGTACGACAGGACCATGTCCTTCATGATCAGGAACTGGCCGAAGCAGGCGCTGAAGCGGAGGAAGGCTTTCTTGTTCGGCGTCTGGACGACGTACTGTCGGGCGGGGAAGCGGTTCAAGTAGGATTTCAGGGCCGGGTGCTCGAAGTCGTACATGACCGGGCACTCCACCTCCATGGCGCCATACTCGCGGATGCGGCGGGAGACGAACTCCTCGACGAGGGCCTTGATCAGTCGACCCCGCGGGTAGAACCGCAGGTTGCCCGGGTCCGAGCCCGGTTCGTAGTCCACAAGCTCGAGCTCCTGCATGAGACGAACGTGGGGCGGCTCCTCCTTGACCTCGCGGGACTTCGCCATCTCATACTGGGCGAACCGTCGCAACCGGTCGTGGGTCGCGAACTCGAACCCCGCGACCTTGCCGTCTTGGATGGAGAGCGGGTGGAATCCCCCGGTCGGCTCGAGGATGTACCAGCGCGAGACGAGCCTCTGCTCCGCCTTCAGAGCCTCGTTCGCCATCTCCTTGGACTCGGCCGGAGTCGCCGCGGCTTCCGCGACGATCTCGCGGGAGAGTTCGCTGAGCGGGTGCCCCTTGACGCTCACCCGGAAGGACTTGTAGTACCCGAACGGCGAGGCGTGGACCTCGTACCCGCGCTTCGTAAGCTCGGCTTCCAGCGCCGCGAGGACGGCCTGGGCGGGTTCCGGACCCGCCAGGTCCGAGCTGAGATGGGCGTAGGGGTAGAGGGCGATGCGTCTCGTGCGAACCTGGCCCGCGACGTCCTCGATGTTCCTCGCGGCGGCCAGGGCGGCCGCCTTGGTATCCCCCTCGTCCCGCTTCTCCGCGCTGATGAAGCAGACGAGCGCCTCCTCGACCCGGCCGTGCTTCCGCTCTTTGGGGATCTCGCCGATGGACTTCAACGCCTTTCCCGTGACCTCGTACTCGAGGTAGTCCACGTGGAGGAACAGGACGCGCATGGCCTCCCGCCCAAACCTTTGGCGGTATAAAGTTCCTGCGCGGTCCCGGCTCACCCTGAAATACGCCACCGCCGATGGTCCTCGCATGGCGAGACCCGCGAAGATCTGGAAGCACCGCACGGGCGAGCTCGTGCTCGACCGCACGCGGGTCATGGGCGTCCTCAACGTGACCCCGGATTCCTTCTCGGATGGAGGTCTCTACTTCGAACCCGACGCCGCGATCCGCCGAGGCGAGGCCATGATCGAGGAGGGCGCCGACCTCATTGACATCGGGGGCGAGTCGACCCGCCCCCGGTCCGATCCCGTGCCTGCCGCGGAGGAGTGGCGGCGCGTGCGCCCCGTGTTCGAAACGCTGGGCCGAAAGGTCGACGTGCCCCTATCCATCGACACGATGAAACCCGAGGTCGCGGAGAAGGCCATCCACATGGGGGCCTCGATCGTGAACGACGTCTCGGGGCTGCAGGACCCTGCGATGATCCGCCTCCTGGCCACGGCCCGGGTGGGGGCCGTCGCGATGCACATGCGGGGCAACCCGAAGACCATGCAGGAGCATCCCCAGTACGCGGACGTCGTGGGCGAGGTGAAAGCCTTCCTCGCCACGCGCATCTCCAGCCTCGAGGCGGCGGGCCTGCCGTCGGAGGCCATCGCGATCGACCCGGGCGTCGGGTTCGGCAAGTCCCTCGACCACAACCTCGCGCTCCTCCGCGAGCTGGACCAGCTGGCGGGTCTCGGCCATCCGGTCGTGGTCGGCGTCTCCCGCAAGTCGTTCATCGGCAAGCTCGGCGCGGGCGAGCCGGGCGAGCGTCTGCCCGGCAGCCTTGCCGCCGCGGTCCTCGCCGTCTCGCGGGGGGCGAACGTGGTCCGCGCGCACGATGTCCTGGAGACCGTCCGCGCGCTGAGCGTCGCAGACGCGGTGCTCAGGACCTCGGCGGGGCCCGGCCCGGCAAGGGCCAGATATTAATAACCCCGTCTTGTTGGGCCCCACCTTCATGGAGTACAAGTGGAAGGCCCTCTCGGTCACCTCCGTCGGGGCGCTCATGGCGGCCGTGGACAGTACGGTCGTCTTGCTGGCCCTCCTTCCCATCGCGGAGGAGCTCCGTTCCGACTTCGTCTCCATGGTCTGGGTGGTCATCGCCTACATCCTCGTGAACACGTCCTTCGTCCTGAGCCTCGGGCGGATCGGCGACATGTACGGACGCAAGCGGATGTACAACCTCGGGTTCGCCGTCTTCACCGTGGGGTCCGTGCTCTGCGGCATCTCCGCGAACGCGCTCATGTTGGTCGGCTTCCGCGCAGTCCAGGGCTTCGGCGCGGCGCTGCTCACCGCGAACTCCTTCGCGATCCTGACCGAGGCCTTCCCGGCCCGGGAGCGGGGGCGCGCCTTCGGGGTGAATGCGATCGTCTGGGGCGTCGGCTCCATCCTGGGGATCGTGATCGGCGGGTTCGTGATCACGTTCACCTCCTGGCGCCTCATCTTCTGGATTAACCTGCCCGTGGGCATCTTCGGGACGTACTGGGCGTATCGTACCCTGCATGCCTCGGCGCGCGCGGCCAAGAACGAGACATTCGATCTTCCCGCCGCGGTCTTCTTCACCTTGGGCCTCCTCTTCCTCCTGCTTGCGGTTACCTGGGGCCTCCTCTACTCGTGGACCGATCCGTTGGTCTACGCGTTCTTCGTCGCGGCACCCCTGGCCCTGGCCGCCTTCGTGATCTGGGAAGTTAAGTTCAGCAAGGACCCGATCGTCGACTTCTCCATGTTCCGGAATCGGGTGTTCACCCTTTCCATCACGACGGCTTCCATCCAGTCGCTGGCCCTCTTCAGCGTCGACTTCCTCCTCGTCTTCTACCTGGAGGGGTTGAAGGGCCTCGACATCCTCACCGCCTCGTACCTGATCGTTCCCATGGCGGCCATGGTCGCCATCACGGGCCCGTTCGGGGGCATGCTCTCGGACCGCATCGGGGCGCGGATCGTGGCCACGCTGGGCCTCGCCGTGCAGGCCCTCGTCCTCATCTTCTTCAGCTTCTACCTCACGACCACTACGCCCCTCGTGGACATCGGGATCGCCGAGGCGATTTACGGCATCGGCGGAGGACTGTTCTGGCCGGCGAACACGAGCACGATCATGTCCTCGGCGCCCCCGCGGCAGTACGGCGTCGCCTCGGGCGTCATGAACACGTTCCGGAACACGGGCATGGTGCTGAGCTTCGCGCTGTCCCTCGTCGCGGCGACGAGCGTGATCCCGGCGCGCTACGTGTACCAGCTGTTCATTGGCAACCTCTCAGGTGGCCTCCCGACGAACCTGGCGGCGGCTTACCTCACGGGGCAGAGCTTCGCTTTCGAGGTGTCCATCGCGCTCCTCGCGGTTGCCGCGGTCGTTTCCCTCGTCCGCGGGCGGCTGCCATCCCCGACGCCCATGCCCGCCTCACCTGCGGCAGCGAACGGCGGAGAGAAGCTGTGAGGGTCCCGTTCCTTCGCGTTCGACCCGAGGACAGCGCGGACGGACGCGACCGCGGGAAACCTTTAATCCCGCGAAGACATTGGCTCGATAATGGTAGCACGGAAGACGTTCGCGTCCCTGGCCGATGACTACCGGGACATCGTCATCGCGACCGTCTGCTCCCACTCCTCGCTGCAGATCTTTCACGGCGCGCGCCAGGAGGGATTCAAGACCCTCGGCATCGCGATCGGAAAACAGCCGCGGTTCTATGACGCCTTCCCGCTCGCGAAGCCCGACGAATTCTTGATCGTGGATTCCTACCGGGAGATCGCAGACCACGCGGGCGACCTCGTCGCCCAACAGGTGGTGACCGTGCCGCACGGCTCCTTCGTGGAGTACATGGGGGCCGACACGTTCGCGCGACTCCCCGTCCCCTCGTTCGGCAATCGGAACGTCCTCTCCTGGGAGTCGGACCGGGAGAAGCAACGGGAGTGGCTGACCTCCGCGGGCGTGACCATGCCCAAGAAGATCGCCCGGCCCGAGGACATCGACAGCCCCGTGTTCGTGAAGTACTACGGGGCCAAGGGCGGCCGCGGGTCGTTCATCGCGAAGAACCACGACGAGTTCGTGGCCGCGATCAAGCCCGGGATGAAGTACGCGATCCAGGAGTACGTCGTGGGCACTCGGTACTACCTGCAGTTCTTCTACTCGCCGATCGCGGACGGCGGGTACCGGCTCTCCAAGGGATCCTTGGAGATGCTCGGCATCGACCGGCGGGATGAGGCGAACATCGACGAGATGTACAAGCTGGGAGCCCAAGAACGCCTCCGGGAACTGGAGATCTACCCCACCTTCGTGGTCACGGGGAACATGCCCGTCGTGTTGCGGGAGTCGCTGCTCCCCAAGGCGTTCGAGATGGGCGAGCGGACTGTGGAGAAGTCCCTGGAGCTCTTCGGCGGGATGATCGGACCGTTCTGCCTCGAGACGATCGTCACGGATCGGCTCGAGTTCAAGGTTTTCGAAATCTCCTCCCGCATCGTCGCGGGCACGAACATCTTCATCTCCGGCTCCCCGTACTCCGACCTGGTCGAGCCGGGGATGTCCACGGGCCGACGGATTGCCCGAGAGATCCGAATCGCCCAGAAACGCGGATCGCTCAGCGAGATCCTGAGTTGAACCCCAGCCGACCCCGCCGTCCCTCTCACGCCTGATTTCGGGCGCAGATTATCGGAGGAAAATGCTTTTATGGCGTTGCCCGGCTGGCGAAGTCGCCCATGGACGACACGACCACCGCCATCATCGTCATCCTCCTGATCGTGATGATCGTCGTCACGTGGTTCGAGCTCCGGGTCATGCGACGCCGCTCGAAATCCCGCAGGGAACACATCGCGTCCCGGCCCGAGGAACTCCAGGACGAGGCCCATAATGCGCTCATCACGACCCGAGCGATCGCCGCAAGCTTGGCGGACCGCGGCGGGATCCGAAGCGAGGATGTGGATTCCCTGCTTCGCGAGGCCCAGATGGCGTACAACCGACGCAACTACAGGGTGGCCCTGGACCTGACCAAGAACGTGAAGGACCGCCTCGTGTCGCTCCGCGCTCAGCAGTCGACCCAGGGGGACCTCGCGCGGCTGAATGCCGCACCCGCGGCCTCCGAGTCCGAGGAGCCCACGACGAAGGAGCGCCTCCAGAAGGAATATCCGCCCAACCTCGCCCAGTCGAAGTTCGCGATCTCGCTCGCCGAAGCCTCCATCGAGACCGGGGCGGCCGCGGGTCGCGACGTTGTCCAGGCGCGTGCGCTGCTCGTCACCGCGAGGGCGCGATACGACCTCGAGGACTACTCGGGCGCGCTGAGCGTGGCGCGCCAGGCGGAAAAGAGCGCGAAGGGCGAGACGGTTTCCGCATCCAGCCTTTCCTCCACCGCGCCCCGTCCATCCGCGCCCTCGCTCGCCTCTCCGAGCCCGCCGAAGCCCGCCGCCTCGGCCGGGCGCGCGTGCCCGAGTTGCGCCGCGCCCTTGAAACCCGATGATGCCTTCTGCCGGAAGTGTGGGACGCGTTCCGTCCTGACGAACTGCCCGTCCTGCGGGGCTCCCCTTCTCGGCGACGATGCGTTCTGCCGGAAATGCGGGACACGGATTCCGCACTCATGAGGCCGGATTCTCGCCCGCAGCGCGACTCCGCACGAAGTCTTGAATTCGTCGTGAGTGGGTTTCGCGGGCGCCCCTTCCTGTTCTACGCTGACCGCCATGCCCCTCCAGCTCGTGGAGGAGTTGCCCATGCCGGAACGGAACAAACCGGAGCCGCCCGCCCTGCGCACGATCCCGACCTTCGTCCTCGGCCTGGCAGGGTTCGTGGTCGCAGCGGCCTACATTGCCATCGGGATCGTCACTGGCGCCGCCGAGGCCATCACGACGTCGGGCGGGTTCACGTACACGATGGGGTTCTTCCTCGTCCTGCTCGGTCTGCTCATGTTCGGCACGGGACTCGCCATCGCCTTTGCGGCGATCTACGGGAAAGCCCAGGGAATGGTGGGACGCGTTCTCCCGCGAAATTGTTCCGGAGAACCCAGGGACTCGTCGTGCGGCGAAGCAGGACGTATTCGGCGCAACGCCCAGCAGATAAACCTTAATACCCGGCCCCCTCCATCCCTTCTCCAATGGCGGCGGGTAACGACATGGAACAGGCCCTGACGGCCCTCTACGGCGAGGATCAGGTCGCCGCGGTCATTACCCTGAAGGTGGACACCAAGGAGGCGGACCGGATCGCCACGGAGATCGCGAAGTTCGAGGTGATCCAGGACGTGTTCCTGGTCACCGGTGACACGGACATCGTCGCGAAGGCCCGGTTCAAGAACTACAAGGGCCTGAAGGACTTCGTCCTCGCGAACCTCGCACCGATTCCGGGGATTAAGGACACGAAGACCCTCATGGTGGTGACCACCTACAAGGAAGCCGGGAAGACGAGGTCGCAAAGTTGAGGGCAAGGGTCAGGGCCTGGAGGTGGTGGCATGGACAGCGAAACGAAGCTCAAACAAGTGATGGACGTCCTCGACTCGATCTCCGAGGACACCTCCGTCCCGCGGAACATTCGCCGCGGGGCTGCCGACGCGAAGGCCCGACTCTCGAAGAAAGGTGAAGCCCTCGACCTCAGGGTCACGAGCGCCATCATGATCATGGATGACCTCGCGAACGACCCGAACATCCCCCTGCACGGTCGGACGTTGATCTGGAACGTGATCTCCCAGCTGGAGACCGTGACGAAACCTTAACCGCCACTCCCTATACGGGTCCGTGGACTCCACCCAGACCCTCCTCCTGCTCGTCGTGGTCCCGGTGGTGGCGTGGGTTGCCTCGCTCCTCGTCCTCCACGGGGCCTACCAAGAGATCCAGCGAGACTGGTTGGCCGGGGGTCGGACTCCGCCGTTTTCCCGGATCGTCGTAGCGAGTGTCTACGGCGCCGTGCCCGTTCTCTTCGGCCTGTCCCTCTGGTTCCTGTCGCTCCCCTTTGTGGACACCCTGAACAGCATGACCTCCTCCGCCGCGGCGGATGCCGAGCAGTTGCTTCAGTGGGTATCGGTGACGACCGCGGTCGCAGCGTGTTGCACGGTCGCCGGACAGACCATCGTGGTGCGTGGACGCCTTTCGAGCTACCTAGGATCCGACTTCGGCCGCGTCCTGCCTATTTCCGTGATTCCGTTCACGGACATGGTCTTCGTCCTGGTTCTCGCGGTGTTCGCATTCCGGTATGTCCATGGAGTCGCCCAGGGCGGCATTCCGGCCGGGGCGGCAGCCGTCGGCTCAGCCGTTTCCGCGTTTCAGGCGTACGCAGTGGCCAGCGTGGCCATCCCTGTGTCCGCCGCGGTCTCCAATAGAGGGCGGGACCTCAGTGCCCGCGGGTTCGTGCGCGCATTGATGATTGCTGATCTCGGGGAGCTCCCGGTCATTCTCGGGCTCGTGCTGGGTTTCCTTGCCATCGGCGGACTGTAGCCTGTCCGAGCGAACGGAAAAATACCAGCGCGGATGTGGGGTGCGGCGCGCGAGGCTAGTCTAACGGTAGGACAGAAGCTTCCCAAGCTTCTAACGCGGGTTCAACTCCCGCGCCTCGCATCGGTCCGTTGAGCGGGGAACCGCCAACCTCATGTCGCGGAATCCCAATCGCAGCGGCGTGGCCCGCACGATCCTGTTGACGGGTTACAACCCCTACACCAACGCGCCCGAGTTCAACCCGACGGGCGTCTTGGCCCGCGAGCTGGACGGCCGCCGAATCGGCGGTGCGCGGATCGTGGGCGCGCAGATCCCTGTGGCTGTCGAGGCCGCCGGACGCGCCCTGCGGCGGCTCATCGACCGGGCGAACCCGGATGCGGCCCTCGCGATGGGCGTGGCCCCCGGACGTCCCGTGCTGAGTGTGGAACGCGTGGCGCTGAACCTGCTCGACTTCACCGTGCCGGACAACCGCGGCCGCCGGTACCGCGACCGCCCCATCCGCGCGGGCGGTCCCGCCGCCTACCTCTCCACGCTCCCTGTTCGTCGGATCCTCGCCGCACTCCGCACGGAAGGCGTTCCCGCCGAACTGTCGAACACGGCGGGGACCTACCTGTGCAACTTCGCGATGTTCACCCTGCTCGACGCCTTCGCCGCCGAAGGGAAGAAAGGGCCCGCAGGGTTCATCCACGTGCCCCAGGTCCCCGAGGCGAGCCTCGATAAGCCCGGGCAGCCCTCCATGGACTTCGCGACGATTCGCCGCGGAATCCTCGTCGCCTTGCGCGAGATCGAGAAAGCTACGCCGCGCCGGCGGCGGCCCCAATCCGGCTCAGCGCCATGAGGGCTTCGGCGATTCGACGCAGGCGTGCGGCGGTGTCTCGAACCTCGAGCAGTTCTTGCTTCGCCTCCTCGCTAACGGGGAGCGCGGACGCGGTCCTGTAGGACAGGGAGCGCGGGTCGAGTCCATTCGGGGCCGCGTCGGGGGTCGCTCGGCCAACAAGGTCGAACGGTGCTAAGGTGCTCTGGAACAGGATTGCGACGCTGTCCGCGAGCCCTTCGTCCATGACGCCCTCGGGTTCGTCGAGGAAGTGCACGTCCGCGCGGAGGACGGGTCGCGTGCGGTCGAGATTCAGGATTTCGAAACGCCGCCGGCCCTCCGCGACGATGTCGTAGCGGCCGTCCGGGTAGCGCTGGCAGGCGATGATCCCCGCCTAGGTTCCGACGCGGTGCGGAGTCGCCGGCCCGCCGACCTCTTCCCCATCGAGGATGAGGCACACCCCGAACGGTTCCTCGTGCTCCAGGCATCGGCCCACCATCTCCCGGTACCGCGGCTCGAACACGTGCAGGGACGTGGTCGCTCCCGGGAACAGGACGGCCCGCAGTGGGAACAGAGGGATGCGCACGCGAGTGCGAACCCGCGCGCGGAGATAAGGCTTCACTGGGGCCGGATGTCCACGCCCACGGACCAGGCGGTCGCGCATCCCGGGCACGCCACGGTCCGCTTCAGGGAATCGCCCTCGTCCGCGAGCTTGAACGTGAAGAACAGCGGGTTGTTGCACCGCGGGCAGTTGAAGTTGATGCCACCGACGGTCATGGGGTCTTCTCGATGCCCGGGGCCGCCTTAAGCTTGCGCCCCGAGGCCGTCGAGCCCGCTGGGCCTTCCCGACTGCAGCAACTTTATGGCACGCTCTCGCCTGCCGAGGCCGCATGCACGTCGAGACCCTGGTCGTGCCACCCCTCGACAACAACGTGTACCTGGTCGTCGACGAGGCGAGCCACCAGGCGGCCGTGATCGACGTCGGCTTGGGCGCACGGGAGATCCTGGCCAAGGCCCAGGAACTCGGCGTCAAGATCCTCTACGTGCTGAACACCCACGGGCATCCCGACCACACGGCCGACGACGCACCCTTGAAGGCGGCGACGGGCGCCAAGCTGGCCATCTTCGAGGTGGACGCCTACCGCCTCGCGCGGAACGCGAACGAAGCGAAGTGGTTTCTTCCCGCTCCGCCCCCAGTGGTCACCCCGGACGTACTCCTCAAGGAGGGGAGCACGGTCACCCTGGGCGGAGTCACGCTCGAGACGCTCCACACGCCCGGCCACACGGAGGGGAGCTGTTGCTTCTACGACGAGGGGGACGGCGTCCTGTTCTCCGGGGACACCCTGTTCGCGGGCTCGTGCGGCCGCACGGACACGCTTGGCGGGAGCCCGGCCAAGATGAAGGCGAGTCTCCGACGTCTCGCCCAACTCCCCCCGGAGACGAAGGTCCTCCCGGGTCACGGCCCCGCCACGACGATCGGCGCGGAGACGTGGATCGCGGACCTGGCGTACCCGGTCATCTGATCAGCGGCGGCCGAAGCCGTTCGTTGAGGGGCGTCCCCGTCGCGTCGTGGGCACGCCGCGAAGGATGCGGAGGGGTCGGCGGCGCCGTCCCATCCCGAGGCCCAGGCGGCGGTACACGACCTTCATGCTGAAGACGACCGCCAGGAAGTACGTGTACAGGATGGCGAGGGTCGCTGGCCAGTAGTACTGCCAGAGGATGGCGACCAGCGCGATCGTGACGAGTGTGCCGACGACGATGCGCAGGACGAACGACTCGATCGTGGACCGGCTGAACGGGCCACCGTTGACGCCATAGTTCGTATGGCGCACGGGCTCCTGGAAGGTCCGGCGCGCCGCGCCGTACACCGCGTAGATTACGAGAGGCGCCATCACGGCGAGCACCGCATGCGCGAGATCGTGGGTGATCGTGAGGTCGATGATCCATGCGGAGTAGAGGATGAGCGTGGCCTGGAGCAGCTTCCGCTTGCGGTAGATCGGCAGCATGCTGGGCATGACCACGGTCCGGAGGGTGCGCTTGACCAGCTCGGCGCCGAACGTGATCGACTTGGGCAGGTGCCTCGAGAAGAACCGCGCGAGTCGGTCCGACCGGACCATGAGCAAAGGCGCCAGGGAACTCATCACGATGCAGAGGATCCCCGTGAACGGCGTGAGGTAGGTCCCGGCGTAGTTGTTCGAGAGGTTCGGGTTGTTGCTAATGGCCCGCGTGCCCACCGTCGCGTACAGAACCGCTTCCTCGTTCCGGGCGACGAAGCTCGTGCCGATGGCGGTCGCGGCCCGGGCCGAGAAGCCGATCATGTAGGCCAGGGACGCGGTCAGGAACAGGTCGCTCATGAGGATCAGAGGGACCGCGATCAGGAGCATGGGGAGGACCGCGGGGAGCGAACTCGGGTCGATGAGCATCCCGAAGCTCAGGAAGAACATGGCCACGAACGCGTCCCGGAGGGACTCCATCTTCGTCTTCAGGCGTTGTGCGAGCTTCGTGTCCGCGAAGACCATGCCGATGAAGAACGCACCGATGATGGCGGGGACGCGGAAGGCTTGGGCGAGAGCCGCGGACAGGAAGACGACGGCCAAGGCGAACAGGATGAACAGCTCGTCGCTCTTGATCCGCTCGAACGTCTTCACCGTGTGCGGGATGACGACCGCCGCGAGGAACGTGAAGAACCCGAGGAAGATCCCAATCCCGGCGAAGAGCGCCAACGGGTTGAGGGGCGCCCCGTCCGAAGAGATGACCACGCCGTTGACCAGGGTCAGGATGATCATCGCGAGGAAGGACTCGAGGATCACCATCCCCAGGATGAACTCCGTCTCCGCGTTCCCCAGGCGCTTCAGATCGATGAGCGCCTTGGCCGCGATGGCGGAGCTGGACATGCTGATGACCCCCGCCATGAAGATCGTGTCGATGAGGGGCCACCCGAGCCAGGTCCCGATGACGAAGCCTGCGAACATGTCCACGGCGAGGTTCGTGACGGCTAGGATGGCGGCGGCCTCCTTCGTTCGACGGAGCTTCGCGATGCTGAACTCCAGGCCGACGAAGAACAGAAGGAGCACCAAGCCCAGCTGGGAGATGGACTGGACGAACTCCGTGTCCAGGAGCAGACCGTTGTAGGCGACGCCGAAGAGGTTCAGATGGATGTTCGGACCGATGAGCATCCCCGCGACGATGTAGCCGATCACCACCGAGATGCGGGCGCGGCTCGCGACCGCAGCGCCGAGGAACCCCACCGCGGCGATGACGCCGACCTCGAACATTATGGAGTTCGCGTCGACCACTCACCCACCCTCCCGAGTGGGGGAGAGCGCAGTGCGTGCCGACTCGCTCGTCTCGCGAGGAATCGCCGATCCCATCCCGCGCGTCGCATCGAGGCTCATCCTACAAAAGGATACTGTCAACGCAGAAGGCTGCCGCAGCGGCTGCGCACGGCGGTACGAGCCCCGGTTCATTCATTATGGTCCGTCCCATCCGCGACTCCATGGCCGAACCCTGGCACTCCCTGGATGTCGAGGCATCCTTCGCGCGCCTGGCATCGTCCCCGGCGGGTTTGTCCAAGGGCGAGGCCGCGGAACGCCTTACCAAGGAGGGGCCTAACGAGCTCGCGCAGACGAGCCGCGTCAGCCCGCTCCGGATCTTCCTCGAGCAGTTCACCGACGTCCTCGTGGTCATCCTGATCGTCGCCGCGGCGATCTCGGGGTACCTGGGCATCTCCCGCCGTGACTCCACCGAAGTGTGGGACGCCGTGCTAATCGCGGTCATCGTCGTCCTGAACGCGGGCCTGGGGTTCGTCCAGGAGTACCGGGCCGAGAAATCCCTCCAGGCACTCAAGGCCCTGGCGGCGCCGAAGGCCCATGCGGTCCGGCAGGGTGAGGTGATTGCTCTCCCCTCGCGCGATCTCGTTCCCGGCGATGTCGTGCTCCTGGCCACAGGTGACCAGGTTCCCGCGGACCTCCGGCTCGTCGAGGTCGCGAGCCTCCGGATCGACGAGGCCTCCCTGACGGGAGAGTCGACGCCCGTGACCAAGGCCGTCGCTCCCCTGCCCGTGGATGCGTTCCTCGGCGACCGCAGGAACCTGGCGTTCGTGGGGACCACCGTGGAGGGCGGGCGTGGTCGGGGCCTCGTCGTCGGCACGGGAATGCGGACGGAGCTCGGGAAGATCGCGGGTCTCGTCCAACAAGAGACGAAGGAGGAGACGCCTCTCCAGCGCCAGCTCGACCGGCTCGGTCGCCAGATCGGTCTCGCAATCCTCGGGATTGCGGCGGTCGTCTTCGTCCTCATGTTCCTGCGGGAAGCGGACCCTCTCGGCAATATCGAACTCCTCTTCCTCACCGCGGTCGGCTTGGCCGTGGCGGCGATCCCCGAGGGCTTGCCCGCGGTCGTCACGATCAGCCTGGCCTTGGGTCTCCAGCGGATGATCCGACGGCACGCCCTCGTCCGCAAACTCCCCGCCGTGGAGGCGTTAGGTGCCGCGACGGTCATTTGCGCCGACAAGACCGGCACCCTGACCAAGGGCGAGATGAACGTGCGCGCGGTCTTCGCCGGCGGACGCGCGTACGAGGTCCGCGGCGAGGGATTCGATCCCGCGGGTGAGATTGTCGTCAACGGCCAGCCTGTGCTCGTGGGACAGCAATCCGACCTGCGCGAGGCGCTCGTCTGTGGGGTGCTCTGCAACGATGCGATGATCCGGAAGGAGGCCGACCGCTGGATGTGCGACGGCGACCCGACCGAGGGAGCGCTCGTCGTCGCGGCGATGCGCGCGGGTCTCGACGCCGACGTCCTCCGGTCCGAGCAGCCCCGGGTCGCGGAGCTCGCGTTCTCCTCGGAGCGTAAGAGGATGTCCACCCTTCACGCACCTCTGTCCGCCCAGGCGCTCCACGAGATCCTCGCGGTCTCCGAGGATCGGCGGCACCTCTCCCTCGCGGAGATCGGCGCGAAGATGCTCTACGTGAAGGGCGCGCCCGAGCGCATCCTCGCGGCGTGCAGCCACCATTTAGTCGGAGGGGAACGGAAACCCCTCACGGACTACGACCGCAAGCAGTACGCCTTCGAGAACCAGGAGATGGCGACGCGCGCGCTTCGGGTGCTCGGCCTCGCGAGCCGTTCGTTCCCGGGGGAAGTCCCGCCCCTCCGGGAGGGGGGCCTGGAGTCGGACCTCACGTTCCTCGGCCTTGTGGGCATGATGGACGCGCCGCGGCAAGACGCCATAGCCGCGGTCGGCCGATGCAAGCAGGCCGGCATCGACGTCGTCATGATCACGGGGGACCACAAGCTCACGGCCATGGCGGTCGCGCGAGAGATGGGGATTCTGGCCGCCGGCGACCGTGCCCTGACGGGAGAGGAACTCGACAAGGTGTCCGAGGACGACCTTGTCCGGGACGTCGAACGTGTCAAGGTGTACGCGCGGGTGAGTCCCGAGCACAAGATGCGGATCGTGGACGCCTGGAAGCGGAAAGGCCATGTGGTGGCGATGACCGGGGACGGAGTCAACGATGCCCCGGCCTTGAAGCGGGCCGACTTGGGCGTGGCGATGGGCATCACGGGAACCGACGTGGCCAAGGAGAGCGCGGACATGGTCCTGACCGACGACAACTTCGCCTCGATCGTGGCCGCGGTCGAGGAGGGCCGCGGGATCTACGAGAACATCCGCAAGTTCGTCGCGTACCTGCTGTCGGCCAATGCGGGGGAGGTCCTCATCATGCTCCTCGCGACCCTGCTCGTCCTGGACCCGGCATTCCTCCCCTTCTTCACGCCCGTCCAGCTCCTGTGGATCAACCTGGTCACGGACGGGATGCCCGCGCTCGCCCTCGGTCTCGATCCCTATCCGCCGGATATCATGACCCGCCGTCCCCGCAATCCGAGGGAGGGCGTCCTGTCCAAGGACATCGCCTTCCTGATCCTCATCGTGGCCGCCATCCTGACCGTGGGCACGCTGGGGATCTTTGCCTGGGAGCGACTCGACGGATCCGAGCCCGTCCGCACGCAGACGGTCGCCTTCACGACGATCGTCTTCTTCGAGCTGTTCCTGGTCTTCGCGCTCCGGTCCCCCCGGCAGACGTTGTGGCGGGTTGGACCGTTCACGAACAAGAAGCTCATCTACGCCGTCCTCCTGTCCATGGCGTTGCAGGTCATGGTCATCTACGTCCCGGTCTTCCAGGTCGCGTTCCACACGGAGCCCCTCACCGCCCTGGACTGGGCTCGGACGATCCTGGTCTCCCTGTCCGCGTTCCTCGTCGTCGAGGCCCTCAAACTCGTACGGCAGCGTCGGGCGAAGGCCTCGAGCCCCACGGAGGCGGCCCCCGCATGATCGAGATCGACGGCTCCCACGGCGAGGGCGGAGGGCAGCTCCTCCGGATGGCCGTGGCCCTTTCCGCGCTCACCTGCACCCCGGTGACCGTGAACCGGATCCGGGCCGGGCGGCCGAACCCCGGACTTGCGGCCCAGCACGTGACCGCACTCCGGGCGGTCGCCGAGCTCGCGTCCGCGGAGGTCCGCGGGCTCGAGGTCGGGTCCGCGGAGATGACCTTTACTCCGGGCGACCTCGTGGGCGGCGACCACGCGTTCGACGTCGGCACCGCCGGGAGCGTGACCTTGGTCCTCCAGGCCTGCCTGCCCGTGGCCTTCGCCGCGAATGACTCGACCCACCTGCGGATCATCGGCGGCACGGACGTCAAGTGGTCTCCGCCCCTGGACTCCTTCGCCCGGGTGTTCCTGCCCTGGGTGCGCCGCATGGGCGGCCAGGCCGACCTCCTCTCCCATCGCCGGGGCTACTATCCCCGCGGTGGCGGCGAGGTGGAGGTCGCCGTGCAGCCCACGGCTGGGTGGTCCCCCTTGGTCCTTTCCGACGCCGGCGCCGTGGAGCGGGTCCGCGGGATTGCCCACGTTGCGAACCTCCCGGAGGACATCCCCAAGCGGATGAAGAACGCCGCGCTGCGGCGCCTCCATGGGATCCCGGATTCCAAAGTCGAGGAGCGGGTCTACCCCGGCGAGGACGCCGTCGGCCAAGGGGGTGCGATCGTCCTGTGGGCGGAGCAGGAGCACACCCTGGTCGGCGCCGACTGTCTCGCCGAGCGCGGCAAGTCCGCGGAACGGGTCGGGGAAGAGGCGGCGGAGAACCTAGAGGCGGAGATCGTCTCCGGGGCGACCGTCGACGTGCACGCCGCGGACCAGATCGTCGTGTACCTCGCGCTCGCGGACCGTCCGTCCTCGTTCCTCGTGCGGGAGGTCACCAACCATCTCCGGACCATGGCGTGGCTTGTCCCTCAGTTCCTGAAGCGGACGATCGAGTTCCAGACGATTGGCGAGCTGACCCGCGTCAAGGTCGCCGTGCCGGGCGCCTAGCCGTACATGCTCGGCCGGGCGGGTTCCGTTCCGGGCTTCTTGGCCGCATCGGCCTGGTGGTGGATGGACTTGAGCTGCATCTCGATCCGCTCTGCCTCCTCGTAGAGCGGCTTCGCGTCGAGTTCCGTGTGCAGGAGCAGGGCGTCGATGACCTCGATGGCGCGGGCGGCTGCGCGGGCGTCCGGGTAGTCGGGATGGGCCTCGCTGAGGAGCGTGATCACGTCGAAGTCGCGCTTGCGGCCTTCGTTCAGGAGGACGCCCGCGACGCCCGTGATGACGCCTTCCTCGAACACGGTGACCTTGTGCTTCCGGAGCATGTCCATGGCCTTGTCCGTGGACCCGATGCCGTACACCTCGACCTGCCGGTCCTCCGTGTCGTCCTCCTTGGAGTCCACGATGAGACCCTCCGGGCACACGAGGAGGTTGCACCGCGCGTCCTGAGCCCAGTCGAGGACCGTGGACGCGATCGCCTTGATCAGGTTCGGCGGCGGCTGGAACTCGCTGATGAACACGACGACCTGGTCGGAGCCCTCCCGCTTGGGTCCCGCGTAGATCCGGACAGGATTCATGGGCTGGCCGTCGCGGACCAGGGCGACGGTCGGGAAGTAGCTCGAGTCCATGATGCCGATCTGCGTCAGGTTCAGCGCATTGATTAGGTAGTTCGCCACGATGGAGCTGACGAGGCCCACGGATGGGAAGCCATCGATTACGGTGGCCCCCCGAAGGTCCATTCTCTTCAGCTCGTAGATCTGGATGCCTTCCATAGGCGGCGGCCCATCGGGCGCGGGTTACTTAAAGATACGCGATTCGTGTCTCAGGTCTGAGAACAAATCATTTCGGAGGCAGGATTTCCCACGTGTTCTCCCATGCGACGCCGCCGCGCCGCAGCATGATTCCGACCGAGCAGTACTTCTCCGTGGAGAGCTCGATGGCCCGCTTGACCGCGGTCTCCTTGATGCCCTCGCCGTACACGCGATAGTGGAGATGGATCCTCGTGAAGACCTTCGGATCTTCCTTGGCGCGATCCGCATCTCCCGCGATTTCGAGGCTCGTGAACGGGACTCGTTGCTTGTTCAGGATCCAGACGATGTCCGAGGCCGTGCAGCCCATGACCGCGAGGAGCGCGGCCTGCATGGGCGAGGGTCCCGCGATGGGCTCTTCCTTCTGCTCCGCATCGAGCACGATGGCGGGCTTGCCTTCGACCTGCACCCGGAACTTCATCCCTTCAATTTGGGTGAGCTGCGCCTTCATGAAACGCCTCTCGATTCCGAGGAGGCCGCGCTACTAGAACGTTCCGTGCATACGGACCACAAGGTTGTTATTCGCCGCGCCCGTTGGCGCCGCCGTGCGGCCCCACGTCGTCATCAACGCTGCGATGAGCGTGGACGGAAAGATCGCGTTCGCGGACGCCCGCCCCGCCAAACTGAGCAACGCGGAGGACACCGCGCGCGTGCACCGTCTTCGGGCCGAGGTGGACGCGGTGCTCGTGGGCGTCGGCACGGTCCTCAAGGACGACCCCAAGCTCACCGTGAAGCCGGAGCACGCCCAGGGGCGCAACCCCTTGCGGATTGTCCTGGATTCGGATGGCAAGACGCCCGACCACGCCCACGTCCTCGACGGGAGTGCGGAGACGCTCATCGCCACGACCGCGAGTTGCACACGGGAGTTCCGCCAGGCGAAGGTCTTCCGGGCGGGGAAGGACGAGGTGGACCTCGTCGCGTTCCTCGACCATCTCTCCCAGCGCGGCGTGAAGCGACTCCTCGTGGAGGGAGGCAGCACGGTGATCTGGTCCTTCCTCCGACAGCGGCTCGCCGACGAACTCAAGGTGTTCGTCGCCAGCGCGGTGCTCGGAGGCCATGCCGCCCCGACGCTCACGGGCGGGCCCGGCGTGTCCTCCATCAATGAGGCGTTCCGCCTCAAGCTGGAAAGGGCGGAGCGCCTGGGGGACGGTCTCCTCCTGGAGTACTCGGTGGTCCCGTGAGGCTCCTCTGCGACCACATGCTCGGCACGCTGGCGAAGTGGCTGCGGTTCATGGGATACGACACCGCGTACCCGGGCCCGCTGAACGACACGGAGCTCCTCGTCCTTGCGGAGCGTGAGGACCGCATTCTCCTGACCCGGGACAAGGAGCTCGCCTCCCGCTCGCCGGACGCCATCCGCGTTCGGAGCGACGACCTCGAGGAGCAAATCCGTGAGGTGGCCACTCGCCTTGGCCTAGGCCTGGTCGATCCCCTTTCCCGTTGCTCCCTGTGCAACACCGTCCTTGTCGAGGCCCGAGCGGACGAGGTCGGCGACCGGGTGCCGGATGGCGTCCGCGCGCGGCACGACAAGTTCTGGCGCTGCCCCTCCTGCGGCAAGGTCTACTGGCAGGGCAGCCACTGGGATCGCATGGTCGAGAGGTTGAACCGTCTGCCCCTGCGGCATGAGCGCTGAGGCGCCTGCGTGGCTAGTCGGCGCGACGGTACATCCAGAGGCCTGCGGCGAAGAGCACGGCCCCGAAGCCCGCGAATGCGAGGCCGGAGACCGGGCCTATCAGAAATGCAGCCACAGCCGCGAACGCGAGCGCGAGGATTCCTGCAACCATGCCCGCGCCTCCGTACAGTTGCGGATTCGCGTAGTCCGCTTGCAATGAGAACGGACTCTTCACGGAGTCGGGGATCTTGGCATCCCTCATCGTGCAACCAGAATCGTGCCGAAGCATGAATCCGCGGTATGTGCCGTTCGGCGGGCGCCCCCGGTCCTCGTCAGGCGGGACGCAAAACCATAATTAGGGCGTTCGAAAATGGGGTTAGGGTCCAGCGAATGGAAGGCTCCCTGATCCTGGAAGACGGGACCGTCGTCCGGGGAGCGTCTTTTGGTGCCCGCACGGAGGTCTTCGGGGAGCTCGTCTTCAACACGAACATGACGGGCTACACGGAGGCCTTGACGGACCCCTCCTACCGCGGGCAAATCCTCCTGATGACCTATCCGCTCATCGGCAACTACGGCGTCGACCCCGCGTGGATGGAGTCCGACGCGATCCAGGTCACAGGCTTCGTGGTCAGGGAGGCGTGCGCGGCGCCCAGCCACGCGCGGAGCCAGCAGACCGTGGACGCGTTCCTCCGGGATTTCCGGATTCCCGGCCTCCAGGGCGCGGACACGCGCGCCCTGACGATCCGCATCCGCAGCCACGGGACCATGAAGGCCGCCCTGGTCCCCGAGGGCGGTGACTTGGAGGCCGCGGCGAAGGAGGTGCGCCGCATGCCCTATCCGGACCGCCGGAACCTGGTCGCGGAGGTGAGCTGCCGCGAGCCCATCCGCTATCCTGGCGCGGGGAAGCGCACGATCGTCGTCGTGGACTGCGGTGTGAAGCGGAACATCCTCCGCGAAGCCCAGCGCTACGCTGACGTGGTGCGGGTTCCCTGGAACGCGACCTCGGACGACGTCCTCGCGCAGAAGCCGGACGGGGTCATCCTCTCAAACGGTCCGGGCGACCCCTCCCATCCCGATCTCCGTTCGACCACGGTGCGCGCAGCGCGCGAACTCGCCGGACAGGTTCCCCTCCTGGGCATCTGCCTCGGCCACCAGATCCTCGCCCTCGCCTTCGGCGGGAAGACGTTCAAGCTCAAGTTCGGGCACCGCGGCGGGAACCAGCCCGTAAAGGACCTGCGGACGGGTCGGGTGCACATCACGTCGCAGAACCACGGCTTCGCGGTCGACGCGGACTCGCTGGACGCCTCCGAGTTTGCGGTGACGCACCGCAACCTGAACGACAACACGGTCGAGGGTCTCGTCCACCGGTCCCTGCCCATGTTCTCCGTCCAGTACCACCCGGAGGCCCGACCCGGGCCTTGGGACAACGAGCACATCTTCCGCGACTTCGTCGCGACCCTGCGGGAGTCGTAGCATGCCGGGAGGTGACCGCCGTTCCGAGGCGCCGTGATCTGAAGACCGTCATGGTCATCGGGTCCGGACCCATCGTGATCGGACAGGCCGCGGAGTTCGATTACTCGGGATCCCAGGCCTGCCGCTCCCTGCGGGCCGAGGGATTGCGCGTCGTCCTCGTGAACAGCAATCCCGCGACGATTCAGACGGACCCGGACATGGCGGACGCCGTCTACGTCGAGCCCCTGACCGTCGAATTCCTGGAGAAGATCATCGCCGCGGAACGGCCTCAAGGGATCCTGAGCGGCATGGGCGGGCAGACGGGGCTCAACCTCTCCAGCGAGCTCGCGGACCGGGGCGTCCTCGCGAAGTACGGCGTGGAACTCCTCGGCACACGGCTCGAAGCGATCCAGGCGGGCGAGGACCGCGAGAAGTTCGCGTCCCTCATGCGGTCCATCGGCGAACCCATTCCGCGGAGCCGGGCCGTCTCCGATGCGGAGGCGGCGCGGTCCTTCGCGGACGAGTTCGGCTTCCCCGTAATCGTGCGTGCGGCCTACACGCTCGGCGGGAGCGGGAGCGGCGTGGCCCATGATCCCGCCGAACTCGAGCACATCGTCTCCCTGGGCGTGGCGTACTCGCGGATCAAGCAGGTCCTCGTCGAGGAGAGCGTCCTGGGCTGGAAGGAGTTCGAGTACGAGGTCATGCGGGACGCCGCGGACAACTGCATCACGATCTGCAACATGGAGAACCTGGACCCGATGGGCGTCCACACTGGCGAGTCCATCGTGGTGGCCCCGGCCCAGACCCTGAGCGACGAGGACCACCAGACCCTGCGGTCCGCGGCCCTGCGGATCATTCGCGCACTGGGCATCGAGGGCGGCTGCAACATCCAGTTCGCGGTCCATCCGAAAACGGGCGAGTACCGCGTGATCGAGGTCAACCCCCGCGTCTCGCGATCCTCCGCGCTCGCCTCGAAGGCCACGGGTTACCCGATCGCGCGCATCGCGGCGAAGATCGCGGTGGGCATGACCCTCGACGAGATCCCGAATCCGGTCACGGGCAGGACCCTCGCCTCCTTCGAGCCCACCCTGGACTACGTGGTCACGAAGATTCCTCGGTGGCCCTTCGACAAGTTCCGGACCGTCGATCGCCGCCTCGGGACCTCGATGAAGAGCACGGGGGAGGTCATGGCGATCGGGCGCACGTTCGAGGAATCCCTCCTCAAGGCGGTGCGGTCCCTGGAGGTGGGTCGCATCGGGCTCGAGGCGGACTCCCGGACCGACCCCGAGCTCCGAGAAGACCTCGAGCATCCGACGGACCGCCGGCTCTTCGCGATCGCGGAAGCCTTGCGCCGGGGGTGGGGCGTCGAGAAGGTGGCCGAACTCACGGCGTGGGATCCCTTCTTCCTCCGCAAGGTCCGGGGCATCGTCGACTTCGAGACGCGCCTGAAGGCGGCATCGCCGTCGAAGACGCTCCTCGCGAGCGCCAAGCGGCTCGGATTCTCGGATGCGGACTTGGCGCGGATCCTCGGCTGGCGGGAGGATAGGGTGCGCCGATCCCGCCCGCGGGTCGCGTACAAGATGGTCGACACATGCGGAGGCGAGTTCGAGGCCGAGACTCCTTACTTCTACTCCACCTTCGAGCCCTCCTCGGAGGCGCGGCGGGGGGGCCGCCGGAAGGTTCTGATCGTCGGCGCGGGCCCGATCCGCATCGGCCAGGGCGTCGAGTTCGACTACTGCTGCGTCCAGGGGATCTTCGCGTTGCGGGAGGCCGGCCGGACCGCGATCATCGCGAACAACAACCCCGAGACCGTGTCCACGGACTTCGACATCTCGGACCGCCTTTACTTCGAGCCGCTCCTCTTGGAGGACGTCCTCAATCTGATTGACGTCGAGCGACCCGACGGCGTGATCGTCCAGTTCGGCGGTCAGACCTCAATCAATCTGGCGGTCCCCCTCCAACGGGAGCTCACCCGACGCCGGTCGAAGACGAGGATCCTTGGGACCCCCGCGGATTTCATCGACCTCGCGGAGGATCGGCGTCGGTTCGCCGCGCTCATGACCCGATTGCGAATCCCCCAGCCTCCCGGGGCCTCGGGCTACAGCTTCGAGGAGATCCGCGAGGCTGCGGCCCGCGTCGGCTATCCCGTCCTCGTCCGCCCCTCCTACGTGCTCGGCGGGCGGGGCATGGAGATCGTACATGGCGAAGACGAGCTCCGGGACTTCATGGAGGCGGCGACCCGCGTTTCGAAGGACCACCCCGTCCTCGTGGACAAGTACCTCTCCCACGCGACGGAGATCGACGTGGACGTCGTCGCGGATGGCCGGGACCTGTTCATCGGCGGAATCCAGGAGCACATCGAGGAGGCCGGGATCCACTCGGGCGACGCGGCGTGCGTCCTGCCGAGCCAGACCCTCTCGGACGAAGTCCTCAAGCAGATTCGGACGACCACGCGCAAGATCTGCAGGGCCTTGCACATCGTGGGTCTCGCGAACCTCCAGCTCGCGGTCAAGGACGGCACCGTCTACGTGCTCGAGGCGAACCCGCGTGCCAGCCGCACGGTCCCCTACGTCTCCAAGGCGATCGGCGTGAGCCTCGCCAAGGTGGCCACCCAGGTCATGCTCGGCACATCCTTGAAGCGTCTCGGCCTCGGGAAGGAACCCCGCATCGACCACGTCGCGGTCAAGGCGCCCGTCTTCCCCTTCCAGCGCCTGCCCGGCGTGGACGCGGTCCTGGGGCCTGAGATGAAGAGCACCGGGGAGGTCATGGGGATCGATCGCACCCTGGGCCGCGCGTACGCGAAGGCGATGATTGCGGCGGGCAACGTCCTGCCGAGTGCGGGGGGCGTCTACCTCACGGTCCGGGACGAGGACAAGCCCGCGTTCCTGCCCGTGGCGGCGCGGCTCGCGAAGCAGGGGCTGATCCTGTACGCGACGCGCGGCACGGCGCAGTTCCTCCGGGAGCACGGGGTCGAGGTCACGACGGTCTACCGGATCAGCGAGAACCAATCCCCGGACGCCCTCGGGCTCATGCGCCGCGGGCAGATCCAGCTCGTGATCAACACGCCGACGAACTCGAGTGGCGCACGGCGGGACGGCTACATGATGCGTCGGCTGGCCGTGGACCTCAACATCCCGTTCATCCCGACCGTGCAGGCGGCGATCGCCGCCGCGCAGGCCATCGAGGAACTGCGTCGCGGTGACCTCGGCGTCCGTTCGCTCCAGTCCTACAGATCCGGCGTGATTCCGGGGCAGGCAAAGCTTTAGCGAGGTCCACGGATGGGCTGCGCCGTGCGCCTCGTCCGGCTCGCAGGACCCGCACTGTTCTTGGGCGGCCTGGCCGCGCTGGCCGTAGGCTTCCTGCAGGGTGAGGCCACCCTGAGCCTGTTCGTGGTCTTTCCCGTGGTCACCGCCACGGGGGTGTGGTCGATCCTCGGCATCGTCTTCATGGTCGCCGGTGTGTTCGTCTTCTTCCTGACCGGGAGCATCCCGGACACGTCTCCCGTCGCTCCCGGTCCCGTCCCTCCGCCGGCGGGGACCCCACCCGCGGCACCGCAGCGCCGATGGGGCGGCGTGGTCTTCTTAGGCCCCATCCCCGTGGTCTTCGGCTCCGACGAGAGGATCGCGCGATGGATGCTGGTCCTCGGCGTGCTCTTGTTTGTCGCGCTCCTGGTCCTTACAGTCATTGCACTACGGGGCATCTGAGTTTTTATCCGGGGCCGTCTTTGGGCCCCGCGAGACCATGAAGATCCTGATCACGGACGGACTCGAGGCGGACGCGGTCGCCTCGCTGAAGAAGGCCCACCAGGTCGATGTTGCCGAGCTCGACGCGAAACAGCTCCTCGACCAGATTCCCGCCTACCATGCGCTCATCGTGCGAGGCCGCACGAAGGTCACCAAGGAGGTCCTGGGGAAGGCCGCGAACCTCAAGGTCGTGGGCCGGGCCGGCGTGGGGGTGGACAACATCGACGTGGACGTGGCGACCGCCCGCAAGATCTTGGTCGTGAACGCGCCCACCGCGAGCACGGTCAGCGTCGCGGAGCTCGCGATCGGCCACATGATTTCCTGGTGCCGCTTCCTGCCCCAGGCGGACAAGAGCATCAAGGAGGGGAAGTGGGAGAAGAAGCAGTTCGAGGGCCACGAGATGTACGGGAAGACCCTCGGTTTGATCGGCTCGGGCCGCATCGGCGCCGAGGTCGCGAAACGGGCCCAGGCATTCGGCATGAAGGTCATCGCCTTCGATCCGTACCTTCCGGCGGAGATTGCCCAGAAGATCAACGTCGCCTTGGTGGACAAGGAACGCGTGCTGCGGGATTCGGACTTCATCAGCGTCCATGCCGCGCTCACGCCGGAAACCCGGGGGATGATCGGCCCGAAGGACCTCGCGAGCATGAAGAAGACCGTGGTCCTCGTGAACTGCGCTCGCGGGGAGATCGTCCAGGAGTCCGCCCTCGCTGAGGCGCTGAGGAACGGCGTGATCGCGGGTGCCGCCCTCGACGTGTTCGAGAAGGAGCCGCCCGTGGGGAGCCCGCTCCTCACCGCGCCCCACGTGACCTTCACGCCGCATCTAGGCGCGTCGACCCACGAGGCGCAGACCCGCGCCGGCGCGATCATCGCGGATCAGGTGCTGAAGGCCCTCGACGGGAAGAAGCCCGACTTCCTCGTCAACCCGAACGTCTATGGCTGATCCGCCAGGAACCGCGCCGCTTCGCGCAAGGTGACCTTCCGCCGGTTCGCGGTTTCGCGCACGCGGGACACGAGGTCGATGTAGTCCTGGTAGCTGCCGCCTTGCCGCCGAACCGACTCACCGAGGCACCGCTCGAACGAGTCCTGGTCCCGGACCACGAGGGCCTCCTTCAAGACTTGCGAGACGGGGACCTTGAGGGCCACGCGACGGAAAGGACGTGTCGCGATAAAACGCTGTTCAGCCCTCACACACCTTGAGGAAGTTCCGGAGGATCTCGTAGCCGTGCTGGGTGTTCTCGACCTCCGGGTGGAACTGGAGGCCGAACAGGGCCCGGTTTTGGCTCCGCATGGCCTGGACCGCGCAATTGGGGGAACTCGCAAGGGCCGTGAACCCCTTGGGGAGGGCGCTGACCTCGTCGTTGTGCGATTCCCAGACTTCGAAGGAGGACGGCAGGCCGTCGAAGAGGACGTCCGCCTGCTTCACGGTGAGTACCGCCTTCCCGAACTCGGGCACCGCGGACGGGGCCGCGTCGCCCCCGAAATGCTTCGCCATGAACTGGTGTCCGGCGCAGATGCCCAGGATGGGTGCCTCGATCCCATCGAGGTACTCGCCGTTCCGGCCCATCTTGCCGGGGTCGATCCCGACCCGCGGCGCGCCCCCGGACAGCACGAGGCCGTCCACATCTTGGAGCTGGGCCACCGGCGTGTCGTTCGGTACGATCTTCGTGTCCGCGCCTAGGTACTTGAGCACCCGCCACTCACGGTGGGTCCACTGCCCTCCGTTGTCGACGACGTAGACACGCATGGAGGTCGCAAGCGAGGGCCGGGGAAAAAGCTTTCTCCGACCACGGCGGCGGTGGCCGGCTCTTTATGTACGCGGCGGCGGTATCCGGGGCTCCATGCCCGAGGGACCGCGGCGTCCGGTGAGAGACCGGGCGGCTCGGGGCTTGACCTGGGCGATCCGAGGCCTGGAGGGATTCCTGGCTCTGGCGGTCCTCACCGCGGTCGGCCTGATCGCCCTCATCCCGGCGTACGGTCTCCCGTCCCCCACGATCGACCAGCGGGTGATGCTCGGGAACGCCCTGCTCGTCCTCTCCTGGTTCCTGCTGATTCTCGGCGTGGGTGCGGGACTCGCCTACTGCGTCGGCCTCGCGGGCCTTTGGGGGAGCCGTCGGGAGTTAGGACGGGAGCACGCGGTTTCCGTGGAGCGGACGCTGCCCTGGCTGGCGGTCACGATGGTCCTCCTGGCCACCGGGATTGTCGTGCCCTCCCTCACGGGGCCGTTCCTCACCTTCCCGGGGATCGGATCGGCTCCGCCGGACTGGGCCACGAGCCTGAGCGTCGTCTTGGCGGGGATGCGCGCGATCTTCGCGGGGCTCACTCTCTACTACGCGGTCCAGGGGCTTGCCCAGGAAGATGCGCGCGTTCGCCTCCTGGTGGCGATGAGCCTCGGTGCCGCCGGAGCCATCGTGTGGTCCGGGCTCGCGGCATTCGCCGCGGGGAGCGGCCTCCTGACCATTGCGTCTCTGCTGCCCTTCCTTGCCGGCATCGTTGCGGGCCTGGGCACGAGCGCCATTTCGATTGGCCTGTTCATCCTCATATACCGGGAGATCCGGAGCGGTCTCGCGGCCGAGAGGACACCGAGCGCCTGAAGGGCTACTCCCACTCGATCGTGGCCGGCGGTTTGTTCGTGATGTCGTACACGACGCGGTTGATGCCCTTGACCTCGTTCGTGATTCGGATGCTGATTCGATCGAGGACCTCGTGGGGGATCTTCGAGTAGGTCCCGCTCATCCCGTCGATGGATTCCACGGACCGCACCGCGACCGTGCTTCCGTACACGCGGAGGTCTCCGTGGACGCCGACCGTCTGTACGGGCAGGAGGGCGGCGAAGTACTGCCACGGGAGGGAGATGAGCCCCTTCTTCGCCGCGAGCTCCAGCTCCTCTTCAACAATCGCGGAAGCCTCTCGGGCCAAGGCAACGCGCTCGGGCGTCACTTCGCCGATCACCCGGACCGCGAGGGCAGGTCCAGGGAAGGGCTGGCGTTCCGCGACGCGCACGCCGAGCTCGCGAGCGACCTTGCGGACCTCGTCCTTGTAGAGGTCCCTCAGCGGCTCGACGAGTTTCAGCTTCATGTTCTCCGGGAGCCCTGCGACGTTGTGGTGGGACTTGATCCGATCCCGCAGTTGGCCACCGCTCTCGATCCAGTCCGGGGCGATCGTCCCCTGGACCAGGTAGGACGCGCCGAATGCGGACGCCTCCCGCTCGAAGATCTCGATGAACTTGTTTCCGATGATGTGCCGCTTCTTCTCCGGATCCGTGACGCCGTTCAGGGCGGCGAAATACTCGTCCGCCGCATCGATGATCCGGTGATGGACGCGAAGGCCTTCGAGGGTGGTCGCGACGTCGGCCGTCTCGCCCTTCCGCATGAGCCCCGTGTCCACGTAGACCGCGAGGAGGCGATTCCCGAGGGCGCGGGATGCAATGACCGCGGCGGTTGTGCTGTCGACCCCGCCGGACACCGCGATGATGGCCTTCCCCTTCACGGCCTCCCGGAGGGCGGTGACCTGCTCCTCCACGAAGGCCTTCGGGTCGAACATCACTCATCCTTCAGCGTGCGCGAGTCCTCGAGGACCCACTTCTTCAAGGCCTCGCGATGCTCCTTGAGTTTGCCCGCGAGCCGCTCGTCGCCCAGCGCGAGGATCTGGGATGCGAGGATCGCGGCGTTCTCGCCACGATCGAGCCCGACGGCCGCTACGGGCACTCCCGGCGGCATCTGGGTCACGCTGAGAATCGAGTCAAGGTTCACCTTGCCGCTCACAGGCACGCCCACGACGGGCTTCAGGGTGTGTGCGGCAATGGTACCCGGCAGCGCGGCGGAGAGACCCGCGACCGCAATGAAGACCTTGGCGGGGGTGTTCCGGACCAAGTCTCTCAGGAGGTCCGGCGTGCGGTGGGCCGAGGCCACGACGATCTCGTATTCGACCCCGAACTCGTCGAGGATCTTCCCGGCGGCCTTGCCGACCTCCGCGTCGCTCTTGCTCCCCAGGACGATGAGCACATCGACGGGCATCGGTTGGGCAGAAGCAAGGGTGGGCAATTAAGGCTTCCCACCCTCCGGCCCGTGGACTCACATTCGCGACGAGAGAAAGAGGGGCTGCGTCCTCAGCTCTTCATGATTGCGAGGAGGAACAGCCCAATCGCGATTCCGGCGCCAATCACGGCGGCGAGGATTACGCCGATCGCCTGAATCACCACGGTGCCCAAACCCACGGGCCCCGCGAGGACTCCCGCGATGGGGTGCGCCGTGTAGACGTAGTACGCCCAGAGAATCCCGACGACCAAACCACCCACAAGCAGGCCGGCCCCAATCTTCCGGCTCTTCCCGCTCCCGAAGTACGCGGTGAACGCCCCTGTAATCAGGAGGAACAGGGCGAACGTCAGAATCAGAATCGTCACGAACGACCAGAGTTGCCATGCATCGAGCGCCGCCATGCGTTTCGCCTCAGAACTTGATCCCGGTCAGGGTCTTCGTGTCGATGACGCCGGGGATGCTCCGAATTTTGTCCACGACCACCTGGCCGAGGACGTTGAAGTCCTCCGCCTCAATCTTCGCGATCAGGTCGTACTCTCCGAACAGCGGATGTAGTTCTACGATCTCCTTGACCTTGAGGAGCTCGTTGTACACCTCGTGCTCCTTTGCAGGAGCCGTGCTAATGAGCACGAACCCGATAGCCATCCCTGGTCACCGAGGGGGCGAACCTCCGGTGACGATATAACCCTTTCCATAATCTCCTCCGAATTCTTCTCTGGAGCATCGTCAGAACGTCGCGTGATGTCGTGCGCGCGCGACGGCCTGCTTCCAGGTCGGGAGATTCGTCTGCGTACCCTTCTCTTCGAGGGTGAAGCTCGCGACCGCAGAACCCAGGATGCCGCAGTGCCGCAGATCGTAACCCCGAGCGAGGCCCGCGTAGAAGCCCGCGCGATACGCGTCCCCCGCGCCGGTCACGTCGACGATTCGGCGGGGCCGGACCGCGGGGATCCGGAATCTCCCGTCCCGCGTAATCACCGCGCTTCCCTTGGCGCCGCGCGTGACCACGACGGCCTCGGCGGTCCGGAGGAGATCGACGACCGACGTCGCGCCGACGAACCGCATTGCCTGGGCGACCTCCGCTTCGTTCCCGAAGAAGTAGGTGGCCATGCGGAAGAGCGCACGGAACCGGCGCCGGTCGTAGACATATCGGAGTTCCTGGGCCGGATCGAAGGCGATGGGGCGGTCGGCCTCTTGCGCGGCGCGCATGACCTTCGCATAGTACTCCGGCCGACCCGTGCCGACGTGTACGAGGTCCACGTCTCGGACGCTGTGGCGGAGGACGGGCATCCGCGGCGCGATCCTCCAGGGCCCTTGATCGATGACGGTCATCTGCTGGCCTCTCGGGTCGGAGAAGACCCAGGCCGTGGGCGTCGGGTACCCCGGCACTTCCCGGAGATCGCGGAGGTCCACGCCATCCTTGGCCAGCGCGGATCGGTAGTCCTTTGGAAAGTCCGCTCCCACGAACGAGGCCAGGGACACCCGCGTCCCGAGCCGAGCCGTGGCCCGGGCCAGGTTTCCCGCCGTCCCACCGAAGTACCGGCTGCGGTCGAGGATCTCGATGGACGTGTCCGGTTTCGGCAGACGGGGGACGGAAACGATGTGGTCGAGGACGACGTGCCCGAAGGCCCCGACGAAGCTCCTCACGGCCACCGGTCCATCTCCCGCTGGACGTCCGCAAAGCTGTCGAAGGGGATGAATACGATCTCTTCCTCGCGGCACAGCTCCGCGAGTTCTTTCTTCGCGAAGACCACGTCGGCCTCGATCGCGGGGCAGAGGTCCGAGTGCCCGTCCCCGACGTAGACGACCTGGTGCCCCTGGACTCGCAGCTCAAAGAGCCGGCGGAGCTTGCACGTGCCGCAGAGGTTGCACGTCGGATCCGCATACGGATAAGCGATCGTCACCCGACCGCCCTCGAACGTCGTCCGGTTCGTGCGTACGGGCACCGCGATCCGCCACTTCTCCAACAGGTGGCGGAGGTAGAAGTCGAGCCCCTCGCTCACGATCTCGAGGAGGATCCCTCGGCTCTCGCAATAGGCCACGAACGGGGGGAAGGTCCCATCCAGACGCACGTGCGCATCGACGAACCGAAGCATGTCCGCCTCGCTCGCGTGGACGAGGGCGAACTGGCGAACCATGGTCTCCCGCGTCCCGATCTTCCGGGCCCGGTGTTCCTCCTCGATCTCCCACCACTCGGGCGGTGCGAACTCCTCCAGGATATCCTCCGCGACGTCGGTGCGGGTCACGGTCCCGTCGAAGTCGGTCAGGACCGCTCGCTTCGCGGACCCTGTCGGGATCCGGACGGGATCAGGTGCCCTCGTGCCACGACTCCAAGTACGTCTTCTGGGCGCGGGAGAGGGAGTCGATGCGGATCCCCATGGTCTTGAGCTTGAGCTGGGCCACCTGGTTGTCCAGCGTTTCGGGCACCGCGTAGACACGATGCTCGAGCTCGCCTGCATGCTTGGCCAGGTGGGCCGCGCTGACCGCCTGGATGGCGAAGCTCATGTCCATGATCTCCACGGGATGGCCCTGGCCTGCGGCCAGGTTCACGAGGCGTCCCTCCGCGAGGACGTCGATGCGCTTGCCCCCGGTCAAGGTATACTCGTCAACGAACTCCCGCACGCGGCGTTTCGTCTTCGCCGCCTGTTCGAGATCCTTGATGGAGATTTCGTTGTTGAAATGTCCCGCGTTCGCGAGTACGACGCCGTCCTTGAGCGCAGGGAAGTGCTTCGCGGTCACGATGTCCTTGTCGCCGGTGGCGGTCACGATGAAGTCCGCGACCTTCGCGGCTTGGGACATGGGAAGGACCTCGTACCCGTCCATCGTGGCCTCGATGGCCCGCACGGGGTCGACCTCCGTGACGATCACGCGGGCGCCCATCCCCTTGGCCCGCATGGCGATTCCGCGCCCGCACCATCCGTAGCCCGCGACGACGAACGCCTTGCCGGCGACCAGGAGATTCGTCGCGTTCATGATCCCGTCGAAGGTGCTCTGGCCCGTGCCGTATCGGTTGTCGAAGAGATGCTTCATCTTCGCGTCGTTCACGTCGATGACGGGAAACTTGAGTTCGCCGTCTTTCTCCATGGCCCGCAGGCGGATGATGCCCGTGGTCGTCTCCTCGTTGCCGCCGCGTACGCGGTCGAGGAGTTCGCGGCGTTTCGTGTGCAAGAGGAAGATAAGGTCGGCGCCATCGTCGATCACGAGGTCGGGCTTCAGGTCGAGGACCTTGTGCAGGTTCTCGTAGTACTCCTCCGCGGTCTGCCACTTCTTCGCGTACACGTCGAGGCCGTGGACCTCCTTGAGGGCGGCCGCGACGCTGTCGTCCGTGGACAGGGGGTTGCAGGAGGCTAGGCGGACGTCCGCCCCGGCCTCCCGGAGCGTGAGCGCGAGCACGCCGGTCTTGGCCTCCGTGTGGAGCGCCATGCCGATCCGGAGCCCCTTGAGGATTTTGGACCTCTGGAGCTCCGTCCGAATGGCGGCGAGGACGGGCATGTGGTCCCGCGCCCACTCGAGGCGCCGGGCGCCGCGTTCGGCGAGCTCGGACATCGCCGCGCCAAAGCGCCGGAGCCGATTTCAGCCTTCCGGTGTCTCCCGGCCGCGCTCCACGGCGTCGGCGTTCATCGTCAGGCCCGCCTCCGGAGATTCTCGGAGGGCTGCGGTACCCAGGGGACGGCGGCTGCCGGGAGCACGTCCGCGACGCGGAATTCCGGGGGAGGCGCTTCGTGATCGGCGGTGCCGCGAGCGTGGTCATCAGCGTCATCACGACCGATGCCTCATACAGGCTCACGCGCCTGGAAGCGATCCTCGCGCGCGTCCTGCCTCACGCCCGCGACTGAGGCGGCGCAGACCCGCGCGCCTGCATTCGGCAAGCCTTAATCTGCCGCGGCCGCCATCCTCTCGCCTCCGATGGACCTCAAGGAGAAGCTCCGCGTCGGATGCAGCGGCTGGGGATACGACGACTGGCTCGGGAGCTTCTACCCGAAGGACACGCCGAAGTCGGAGTACCTCCCGCTGTATTCCAGGGTCTTCGATGCCGTTGAGGTCGACTCCTCGTTCTACCGCAACCCGGGCCCCGCTACGACGAAGGCCTGGTACAAGGCGACGCCGCCAGGGTTCCTGTTCACGATGAAGATGCCCAAGCGGATCACGCACGAGAAGAAGCTCCGGCAGGTCGCGGAGCCGCTCGGCTGGTTCTATGCGTCCGCGAAGGAGCTCAAGGAGAAGGCGAGCTTCCTCGTCGCCCAGCTCCCGCCATCGATTAAGTACGACCGCGACTGGACCGTGATGCAAGACTTCGTGAAGTCCCTAGACCCGAAGTACAGCCACGCGGTCGAGTTCCGGCACGCGTCCTGGTTCCGCGAGGATGTGTACAGCCTCCTGCGAGACCGCAACGTGACCATGGTCTGGACGGAGAACCAGTACCTCAAGAGTCCGTCCGCGGTGACGTCGGACTCGGTCTACCTCCGAATGGTCGGGGACCGCGAGATCACGGAGTTCCACGAGGTCCAGAAGGACAAGTCCGCGGAGATGCGCGCGTGGTACAAGGAGCTCGAGGACGCCGCGGACTCGGTCAAGGGAGCCATGGTCTTCTTCAACAACCATTACGCCGGCTTCGGCCCCGGGAGCGTGAACGAGTTCCGGCGGCTCGCCGGCCTCATGGAATACGAGTTCCCCGCCCAGGGCGGCGCAGCGGGCCAGAAGAGCCTGGTGGACTTCGGATGAGCTCCCGGTGAGGATCGCGATGTCCTCCCCCACCCCGGAATCGAGCCAAGGCTATCCGGTCGTCCTCGTGCCCTACGATCCCTCGTGGCCTCAGCGCTTCGCGGAGGAGAAAGAGGCGGTCGCCACGGCCCTCGGGGACCGCGTCCTCGCGATCGAGCACGTCGGCAGCACCGCAGTGCCCGGCCTCCGGTCGAAGCCCACGATCGACATCATGGTCGGGATCCGTCGGCTGAGCGAGGCCCCGCCGTGCATCGCCGCCCTCGAATCGTTCGGCTACGTGTACCGTCCCGACGGCGAGGCCACGATCCCGGAGCGGCGCTACTTCCACAAAGGGCCGCCGGGCAGCCGTACCTTCCACATCCACATGGTCGAATTTGCGAGTCCCTTCTGGATGGGGCATGTTCTCTTCCGCAACTTCCTCCGAGCCCATCCGGATCGCGCCGCTGCGTACGCGTCCCTGAAGCAGGAGTTCGCCGCTCGGTACACGTCGGATCGGGTAGGCTACACGGATGCCAAGGGGCCGTTCATCGAGGCCGTGCTCGCGGAGGCCCGCAGGGAGTCCGCCGGGGCGGGGCCTTGGCGTGTGATCTTCCACGTGGACATGGATGCCTTCTACGTCAGCGTGGAGCGGCGGGAGCAGCCCGAGCTCGTTGGCAAACCCGTGATCGTCGGGGCGGACCCGAAGGGCGGGAAAGGCCGCGGCGTGGTGATGGCCTGTAGCTACGAAGCCCGTGGACTCGGCATCCGCAGTGGCATGCCGATCAGCCTAGCGTGGAAGAAGCTTCCCGATGCCGTCTACCTGCCGCCGAACTACGACCTCTACGGCTCCGTGTCCGAGAGCGTGATGGGCGTGCTCCGGGAGCACGCGGACATCCTTGAACACTCGAGCATCGACGAGGCGTTCCTCGAGGTCACGCCGAAGGTTACGGGCTTCGACGCGGCGGCCGACTATGGGCGGCGGGTGAAGACCGCGGTCCAAGACCGGGAGGGCCTCGCATGCACAATCGGCGCGGCGCCGAACAAGTCGACCGCGAAGATCGCGTCCGACCTCGCGAAGCCGGACGGCCTCCTCGTCATCCGACCCGAAGAGGTGCCGATCTTCCTCGAGCCGCTCCCGGTGACACGGATCAGTGGCGTCGGCACGAAAACCGCCCAGATCCTCGAGCACGCGGGCGTCACAACGATTGGCCAGCTCGCGGCGTTCCCCGGCGGGGAGCTCAAGAAGCTTTTGGGGAAGAACTCGGTCTGGCTCTGGGGGATTGCGAAGGGCATCGAGCAGATGCCCGTGGAAGAACGGCCCGATCCGAAGAGCATCAGCGTCGAGCGGACGTTCGACCGGGACGTGGCCGACTGGTCCGTCGTCCTGGAGACCCTGGACAGCATCGCTCACAACGTGTACCTGCGGGCCAAGGGACAGGGCGCGTCATTCGGGAACGCAGGCATCAAGATCCGGTTCGAGGGCTTCCAGACGCACCTGCGGGAGAGGAAACTACCGAGCCACATCCTCGACGAGGCTGCGCTCAGGGCCGTGGCCCGCGACCTGGTCAAGGAGTTCGAATCTCGCGGGCGGAAGGTGAGGCTCCTGGGCGTTCGAGTCACAGACCTGGTCCGGCCCAAGACGCGGCAGCCCACGCTCACGGCGTTCGACGGGTCCGAGTCCTGATCCAGCGGCTCACTTGGCGATGGGAGCGAGCAACTGGGGCGTGCCCTTCTCTTCGCGGAGGACCTCGCCCAGGATACCGATCCCCTTGCGGATGTTCGCATCGCTCGGGAAGCTGAAGTTGAGCCGCATGTGGTTGATCTCCGGGCTCCCGGCGTAGAAGCCGTGGCCCGCGACGTAGATGACGCCCTTCTCGGCGGCCCGCGGCAGGAGCTCCTTCGTGTCGACGTTCGGGTCGACCGTGGTCCAGAGGAACAACCCGCCCTGGGGTCTCGTCCAGGTTGCATTCTCGGGCCAGGTCTCCTTCAGGGCCTCCAGCATGACGTCCCGCTTGTGGCGGTACAGCCTGCGGATCTTGGGGAGGTGTTTCTTCATCAGGCCAAGGCTCAGGTACCGCTCCGCGACGCGCTGTCCCCAGCCGTTCGTGAACAGGTCGACTCCCTGTTTCGCGAGGGCCATCTTGGCGATCAGGTCCGGGGGGCCGTGCGCGAAGCCCACGCGGAAGCCCGGCGCCAGAACCTTGCTGAAGCTGCCCAGGTAGATCACCCAGCCCTCCTTGTCCAGCGAGGCGATCGGCGGCACGGGGTCTCCCTCGAAGCGCACGTCGTAGTACGGGTCGTCCTCGATGATCGGGACCTCATACTCCGCGGCTAGGTCCACGAGGGCCTGGCGACGGCGCAGGGACATCGTCACGCCCGTGGGGTTGTGGAACGTCGGGACCACGTAGACGAACTTGGGCCGGATGCGGTCCATGGCCAGCGCCTGCAGGTTCTCCTCGAGCACGTCGGGCAGGATACCCTCCTCGTCCGTCGGGATGCCGTGGTACGCGGGCTGGTACACGCTGATCGCTGTGAAGATGCCGAGGTACGTAGGCTGGGTGACCATGGCGATGTCGCCGGGGTCGAGGAACACGCGGCCGAAGAGTTCGAGCGCCTGCTGGGCCCCGTGGGTGACGATGATCTGGTCCGCCTTGGCGGCGATTCCCCGAGAGGCCATCATCGTCGCGAGGGCGCTCTTCAGGAGGGGATCGCCCGGCGTCGGGCCGTACTGCAAGGCCGGGGTGTTGTCCTCGTGGAGGAGCTCCTCGAAGATGATCTTGAGGTCCTCCACCGGAAACGCGTCGGGGCTCGGCAGGCCACCGCCGAAGCTGATGATCGAGGGATCCTGGGTGTACTTCAGGAGCTCACGGACATCGGACGCCTTCAACAGCTTTGCCCGCTCCGAGAACAACGGTTCGAGGTTGGGCGCCATGGCTATCGTTCCAGCGTACGTCGTCCCGGACCTCTCAACCAATCGCATATGCTGTAACGTTGAGAAAACATGACACGACGTGCGGTGATGGCGCTTAGCTCGTCCCGTACGCCGACGCTGCGAGCACCTGGCCCGTGACGCCTCGCGATTCGTCCGAGGCGAGATACACAAAAACCTCCGTGACTCGATTCGGCTGCTTCCCGGCGAATCCAGACATCCTGGTCACGACGAGCCCGGGGTCCACGACGTTGACCCGCTGCGTGAGCTCTGCCGCGAGTTGTCTCGACAACCCCTCCAAGGCCCACTTGCTCAGGGAGTACGGGAAGCATCCCGCTGCGGGGCCGTCCGCGAGGCCCGAGGTCACGTTGATGATGCTCCCGTCGCGTTGCATGTGCGGCACCAGCGCCTTCGCGAGGAGCCATGGCGCGCGGACGTTCACCGCCATCGTGCGATCGTAGTTGTCCCGATCGACCTACGCGGCCCGGCCCAGTCCCTCGTACACTCCGGCGTTGTTCACCAGGACGTCGAGGGTCCCGAGCGCGTCCACGCACGTGCGTGCCGCATTCGCGATTTCTTCCGGAACCGCAAGGTCGCAAGGGACTTCCGTCGCCTTGCCCCCCTTCCGGCGAATCGCACCGGCCGCCTCGTCCAGCTCCTTCCGCGTCCGGGCCAGGAGCGCCATCGCGGCGCCCTCTGCGGCCAGGCGCTCCGCCACCGCCCGGCCGATGCCTCGGCCCGCCCCCGTGACGACCGCGGTCTTCCCCCGAGCCTCACGGCCCCGACCTCCGGAGTCGAGGCAGGAACCGCCCCGTGCAGGCCCTATACGCGTCGTACGCCGCGCCGAAACCCTCGGGCGAGCGCAGGAGGTCCTCCTCGAGGTTCGCGCGGTGCCGGGCGAGGAGGGCAGCCACGCACGCGGCGATCAGCAAGGGAACACTCAGGAACACGAGCGCCAGCCCGACGACGAGGATGACGACGGCCGTGTACGTAGGATGGCGGACGTGCGCGTAGGGTCCTTTCTGGACGAGTTCATGGCCCTCGGTGACCCGGATGGAGACCGTCATGAACCGGCCCAGGCTCTGGAAGGACCACGCGGCCAGTCCCGCGGCCACGCCCCAGAGGACGAGACCGGTGACCTGCACGCCCGTCGACAGCGGGATCCCACCGACGGCCAAGTCCGCGTAGAACCAGCCCGGCGCGAGCGCGACGGCTAGAGTCCAGAGCTGGGCGACCCCGATGGTGCCGAGCCAGAGCGCTTCCGTGCCGCGGGCGGGTGCCCGCGCCGCGACGGTTCGCCCCCTAGGACCGAGGAGCGAGCGGCCGAACGCCGCGGCTCCCGCGATCGGCGCGACGAAGAGGAATGCGCCGAGTTCCTGGGCGGTGGCGGTGTCCAGCATCCGGCAGGTCGAAGCGCCGGCCGCTCATGGCCTTGCGGGTCAGTTCAGGGGCGTCGCCGTCTGAGTCTCGTGCGCCACCCTCAACCCCATTCGGCCCATGAGGCGCAGGCTCTCCGCCGGGTCGAGGCATTCCGCGGAGATGACTCCCTTCTCGGCAATCTGCCCCCGGACGAACTGGGTCGCGAACACGGCCGCTCCCGTCCCGACCAGATACCCCGTCGCCGTAGCGTTGTGCCGCCGGGCGGCGTCCTCGTGCCGCATACCCGTGTAGAGGCGCTGCGAGACCCGCTCCCCATCCTTGCTGCCGTCCACTTCGACCACGATCATCGCGGTGCCCGTGACCCGGCCGACAAGATCCGCGGGCCGGCGCACTAGGCTCATGAGCAGCTTCCGGGGTGAGACGCGCGTCCCTTCTACGTTGAGCGGCTCGTCCCGGAGGAGGCCGAGGTCGTGGATTGTGCGGAGGACGTGGTACGTCGCATCGTCGATCGCGAGTTTCAGGTCCGCGTACCGGAGGCCCTTGCCGATGAACCGGCCCAGGGTCTCGGGCTCCTCGTGGTCCATGAGGTAGACGGGTTGGGGTCCGACCGGCTCCGGGAACGGATAGGTCTCCCGGCCGCTCCAGGGCGGAGGACGGATGAGCTTGCCGTCCTCGAAGACCAGGCCCGGGCTGAAGACCTCGACGAGGAACGTCTCCGGGGACCAGACCACGGGCAGAGGCGTGTCGGAGGCCGACGCCGTGTCCCCGTCGCGGATCCGGATGGCATCCACGGTGTCCAGCGCGTCGACCCCGCGCCGCGCGAACACGTTGCCGATGCCGGGGTCCTCGCCCCCGCCCATCAGGGCCGTGAGCCCTGCGTTGCGGAACCGGGTGTCATACGGGAGCTGCTTGGACGGCTCCGAGGAGAGGTCCATGTAGTTCGACCCCGCCTCGAGGCACGCGTCCATGAGCGGGAGGTCGAGGTCCGCGTGGGCCGCGTTGATCGCCAGGTCGGCGTCCCGGAGGACCTGGGCGAGACCGCCCGGCGCGGGGTCTCTGAGGGGCACTGCGCGGGCCTTCAGACTCCGAAGCGCGGCGGCCAAGGCACGGGCGCGCACCGGCACGAGGTCCGCAATCACGAGGTCGTTAATCTCCTTCAAGCGCACGAGATGGCGAGCCGCCACGGTCCCCATGGCGCCCGCGCCGAACAAGACGACACGAATGCTGTCACTCCTTCGAGACCGGGACCGCGGGAGTTCCCTCTTAAGGCTTCGCGGCCCCCGTCGCCCGGGCGGCATCCCACTCGTCTCGAAGCATGGAGTACATGACGAGGTCGATGTGGTGGTCGTACATCCAACCCGCACCTCGGAAGACCGCCTCCTGGCGGAACCCCAGGCGCTCCGGGATCGCGCGGCTCCTTCGGTTCTCCATGTCGGCGCGGATTTCCACGCGATTCAATCGAAGCGACCCGAACGCGAAATCCACGAGGGCGCGACAGGCGCGCGTCATGATCCCGCGCCCCTGATGGTCCTCGCTGATCCAATAGCCGATCTCGGCCCGCCGGTTCGCACCGTCCACGTAGACGAACCCCATGACGCCCACGAGCTCACCGCGGAACACGATGCCGGACTGGAACCCCTGGCCCACGCGTACTTGCTCCTGAGACCGCTGGATGAAGGCCCTCGTGTCCTCCACGCTGCGGGTGCCGTCCACCCACGGGAGCCACCGCCGCAGGTAAGCCCGGTTCCGTTCCGTGAGGGCGAAGATCTCGGTCGCGTCCCGCTTTCGGACGAGCCTCAGATCAATCTCCTCGTCGACGCGGATGCGGGACGGATACCGTACGAGGAGCCGCGCGGGCCCTTCGGGCGACATGGAAGGAGAACCATGACGGCGGGTCGGCCATGTACTTTGCGGCCGCGCCCCGGTCAAGGCTTCGTCTTCTTCGCAGGCTTCGGAGGCGGCGCCTTCACGCCGACGTTGCGGGCGAGCTTCCGGACTTCCTTCTCGTTCATCCACTCGACCTTCAGGTACTCGAAGAGCTCGCGCTCCGTCATCCCGAGCCGCCGACCCTCCGCGAGGCAGTGCTTGTACGCCTCGATTTCCGTGGGCGTGTCCGCGTAACCGATGCCGTCCGGAAACAGGCTCTTCCCCTCCGCGAATTGGCGCACGTGCACGAGCTCGTGCACGATGTCGAGGTAGATGTCGCGGGGCTTGCCGGTCTTCAGGTAGTGCGCGGACACGATCAGGTGACCGTCCGTGTCGCTCACTCCCATGTAGCCCCAAGGCACGGAAAAGTACTCGACGCGCAGGGACCGCAGGACCCGACGGGTGCGCGGTCCGAAGATGGACCGGATCGCGTCGACATCCTCGAACCCGTGGAACCGGTCGGAGAAGCGTTCGTAGTGGATGGGCACGCTACGCGGAATGCGGACCGGAGGCAGCGGGACCTTGGACGGCATGGCTCGACCCCTGTTCGGCCACCACCCGAAGCGCCCGTTCCACATGGGGTTTGGGGTTGATGGACTTGAAGGAGTCCACGATGGTCCCGTCGGGCCCGATCACGTAGGTCACGCGCTTGGCCATGCCCAGCAGCCCCAAGGCGTTGTACGCCCTACAGATGGACTTCTCGGGATCTGCAAGCAAGGGGAAGTTGAGATGGTGCTTCGCTCGGAACTCGCGGTGGGACGCCGCGTCTTGGACGCTGACTCCGAGCACGACGGCGCCCAAGGACTGAAACTTGTCCCGTTCGTCACGGAAGGCACACGCCTCCATGGTACACCCCGTGGTCATGTCGGCGGGGTAGAAGTAGAGGACCACGGGCCGGCCGGAGAAATCGCGGAGGCGAACCGCGTTGCCGTCCTGGTCGACCGCTGCAAAGTCGGGCGCCTTGGATCCCGGTTCGAGAATGTCGGACATCGTCTCGCTCGATTCGAGTCCCCGGTCATTCATGAAGCCTTGCCTAATTTCGGAGCCCCGAACGGGCTTTATCTAACGGATTATTTACACGTCCATATTCATACACTAGGATGACAAATTGATATAAAATCGATGATAACGCTTAACTAGCCCAGCGTCTCTTGTCATCCTCCTATGCCAGATGGATCGGGTATCCACCTTGACCAACTCGGAACCTCGTACCGGACTGTGCGTGAGCCCAAGATGCAACGCGTTCTGCGAATCCAGGCGGCCCTGGGCGACGCGATTCGAGAGTATCTCAACGACCATGGATTCACGGAACTCCTCCCTCCGATCATTGGCCCCGCCTCGGATCCGGGGATTCGCGGGGCAACGCAGGCGGTCATCGACTTCTACGGGCGGCCGTACACCGTGATGTCCAGCGCCATCCTCTACAAACAGATGATGGCCGCATCCCTGGGCCGGGTGTACTTCTTCTCGCCGAACGTCCGGCTTGAACCGCTCGAGACCGCCGCGACGCGTCGTCATCTCGTCGAGTTCGTCCAAGTCGACATCGAGGAGGCGGGTGCGGACTATCTCGCCGCGATGCGTCGGGCGGAGGACCTCGTGAGTCACGTGCACGACCGCATGAAAGACCGTCACGCGGGCGAGCTGGCGGCGCTGGGCCGTTCCCTGAACGGGGCTCACGTGCCCTTCCGTCGACTGCGCTACGACGAGGCGCTCAAGATCCTCGAAGAACGCGGCCGATCGGTCCCCTACGGCGTCGAGTTGCCCTGGGACCGGGAGGAGTTCCTCTCCTCCCTGTTTCCCGAGCCGTTCTTCGTGTATGACTACCCGAGGGAGTCGCGCGGATTCTACGACCGTGAGGATCCGGAGCGACCTGGGATACTCCGGGACTTCGACCTCCTCTATCCGGAGGGGTTCGGGGAGGCGATCAGCGGCGCGGAGAGGCAGTTCGAGTACGACTTGGTAGTCCGCCGGTTGCGGGAGACGGGAGCGGATCCCGCGAAGTACGGGTGGTATCTCGACATGCTGCGGGAGGGCATCCCCCCGTCCGCCGGCTTCGGAATCGGCGTGGAGCGGCTCACGCGGTACATCTGCGGCCTCCAGGCCGTGTGGGAAGCCAGGCCATACCCCAAGGTCGCGGGGGTCTTCTCCCCTTAGGTACTCCTCAATCGAGCCCCGGCCCCTCACGGTTCAAGTAGAAGGAACGATTCGCCCTCCCGTGGCCAAGTTCGTCCGGTACGGGCCTGCCCCTCGGTACGGTATGCCCGACGCCGGATTCTGCGCCTCCACCTTCGTGATCGTCCGTCAAGGTTCGAAGGTCCTCGCCGGCATCCCCCGGGATCAGCGGAAGTGGAGGACGCAGTGGCAGCCGAACATCAGCACGTACACGCGTGCGGACCAGGAGGCCGAGTTCCGCTCGTGGCGCCTCCCTGCGGCCTTCCTGTATGAGGGCGAGCATCCCGCGGACACGGCCCGGCGCGTCATGGAGGATCAACTCCAGATGTCCCCGAAACGTCTCGCGGCGCCGGAGATCCATTCCTTCTACGATCCGAGTTCCTGGTACCCGGGGCGCCGCCACTTCGACCTCTGCTTCGTGTACGAGGTGAGGGGAGCCTCGCCGAAGGTCCTGCCACCGTGGTGGCAGCGACTCGAGTTCGTCGAGCCGAGATTCCTCCAGTCCCAGGACCTCGGCAGCGCGATGAGCGATCTCGTCCGGAAGCTGCGGCTCTGAACGGGTCACGCGCCTCGAGTTCGACGGTCGGTGAGGACGGCTTGGGCGGCGTTGTGACCCGGCGCTCCCGTGACGCCGCCTCCCGGGTGGGCACCGGCGCCGCACAGGTACAGGCCTTCGATCGGCGTGCGGTAGCGGCTCCAGCCCGGCGCGGGACGCAACACGAGCTGCTGGTTCAGGGTCATCTCCCCATGGTAGATATGCCCGTCCGTGAGGCCGAAGCGCCGCTCGAGGTCGACCGGGGTCAGGACTTCGTGTTCGAGCACGAGCTTGCCCAAACCCGGCAGGTGCTCGTCGAGCACCTCAACCACCGTGTCGCCCAGCCGCTCCCGCTCGCGATCCCAATTGCCCGTCTTCCGGTGGTACGGCGCGTACTGCACCGTGACGGACATGACGTGCTTGCCCGTCGGCGCAAGGCTCGGGTCGAGCAGCGTGGGGATCACGGCGTCGAGGAACGGCTTCCGGGACACGGCCCCGTACTTCGCGTCATCGTAGGCCCGCTCCAGGTACTCCATCGAAGGCGCGACTCGGAGATGGGCCACCGCGCCCTCGGTTCCCGGGATCGTCGGCGGCCCGTCGAGGGCAAGGTTCACTCGGGCGACGATGCCCTCCGTCTGGAAGTGGCGGATCGAATCGAGGAAATCGCGCGGCAGCTCGGCAGGGTCCGCGAGATGAAGGAAGGTCCGCTTCGGGTCGGCGTTGGAGAGGACCACGCGGGCCAGGAGGATCTCGCCCGACGCGAGCTGCACGCCCGTCGTGTGCCCGTCCTTCGTGAGGATGTGCCGGACCTCGGCGTCCGTGCGGATCGAGGCACCGGACCCTTGGGCGGCCAGGGCGAGGAGACGCGTGAGTTGCCCCATGCCGCCGCGGACCATGCTCCAGGCGAGTCCATGGACCGCCGGGAGGGCGTGGTGGAGGAGGCCGAACGCCGTCTCGGGCGAGTAAGGTCCGCGGAAGGTGCCGATGAGGGCGTCCGCCGCGAGGGTTCCCTTCAGCGTGTCATCCTCGAACCACTCGTCGAGCACCCCTCGGAGGCTCATCGGGATCATCCGGACGGCCTGGTTCAGGACATCCTTGCCCCCGCGGCGCAACGCGAGGGCTCGCCGCGCAAGGAGGAGCTGGTCGGACCACTTCCACTCCGAGATTTCGGGTGGCGGCTTCATGAGGAGCGGATCCACGGCTTCCGCGACCCTGGCCAGGAGGGACTGGAACGCCGGGAACGCCGCGGCATCCCGCTTCGAGAACGCCGCGATCTCCTGAGCGGCGTGGTGGGAATCCCGCCAAAGGCGTAACACCCTTCCATCGCCCAGGCTGACGACCTCGGGGTCGAGCGGGAGGAGCTGAAGGCCGTGCCCGCCTAGGCCGAGGTCCCGGACGACCTCGGGGCGCAAGTTCCCACATAGGGTGGCGCCCGGAAGGCCACGAAACCCGGGATGGAATTCCTCCGTGGTGGCCGCGCCGCCGACGACGCTCCGGCGTTCCAGGACGAGGACGTGGAGTCCCGCGCGGGCGAGGTAGGCCGCGGCCACGAGGCCGTTGTGTCCGGCCCCGATCACGATCACATCGTAGGCATCCGCCAGAATCACGACCTCCACGGGGGCCAGTCGTTCAGGATTTCTCGGGCCGCGTTGTATCCCGGCGCGCCCATGACCCCGCCACCCGGGTGGGCCCCCGAGCCGCATAGGTAGAGCCCGCGAATCGGACTGCGGTATTGCGCCCAGCCCGGCACGGGTCGGAGGAAGAACAGCTGGTTAGGCGTGAGCTCGCCGTGGAAGATGTTGCCTCCCGTCAGGCCGATGGTCCGCTCGAGGTCGAGCGGGGTGAGGACCTGGCGGCCTATGATCGCCCTGGGGAGGTTCGGCGCGAACTCGGCGAGGGTCTGCACGACCGTGTCGCCCAAGGCCTCGCGCTTCTCGTCCCACGTCCCGCTCCGGAGATGGTACGGCGCGTACTGGACGAAGATGGACATGATGTGCTTCCCGGGAGGTGCCATGCCCGGGTCGATCGCGGAGGGCACCATGACGTCCATGTACGGGTGCCTCGAATAGTCCCCGTACTTCGCGTCGTCGTACGCGCGTTCCATGTATTCCACGCTGGGGCTGATCGAGATGGCTCCCTGGAGGTGGGCGCCCTCGCCGGGCATGCAGGTGAAGTTCGGCGGGTCCTTGAGGGCGAGGTTCACCTTCGCGCTTGAGCCCTCCATGTTGTACGCCTCGATGCCGCGGACGAAGTCCGGCGGCAGCGCATCCCGCTCGACCATCTGGAGGAACGTCCGCTTGGGGTCCACACCCGAGGCGACAACCCTCGCGGAGATCCGCTCCCCGGTCGCGAGCTCGACGCCGATCGCCCGCCCGTCCTGGACGAGGATCTGCCGCACGTCCGCGTTCACGCGGATATCGACCCCGTACGAACGGGCGGCGGATGCGATGGATTCGCTGACCATCCCCATCCCGCCCTTCACGAACCCCCACGCCCGGAAGGCGCCGTCGACCTCGCCCGTGTAGTGGTGGATCAGCACGTACGCGGTACCCGGAGACCTCGGACCGAGGAACGTGCCGATGATCCCGCTGGCGCACATCGTCCCCTTGAGGGCGTCCGTCTCAAACCATTCGTCCAGGTAGTCCGCGCTCGACATGGTCATGAGGCGTGCGAACGTGTAGAGCGTCTCCTGGTCCGCGGATTTGAACTGACCCCGCAGCTCGAACATCCGCCGTAGGTTCGCGGGGCTCATGGAGCCGAGGTCCGGCGGCGTCATGCCGATCTGCGGCTTCACGAACCTCGCAATCTTGACCATGAGCCGCCCGAACTTGGGGTACGCCTCGGCGTCCCGCCTGGAGAACTTGGAGATCTCTCTCCGGTTCTCGTCCGGGTCCGCGCCTCGGAACAGATAGCGCCCGTCCTCCAACGGCGTGAGCGTCGATTCCACCGGAATGATCTGGTAGCCGTTCATCGGCAGGCTCAGATCGCGGATGATCTCGGGCCGCAGGAGGCTGCAGACGTAGGCGCAGACCGTGAACTTGAACCCGGGGACCACCTCCTCGGTGACGGCCGCGCCGCCGACGAGGTGCCGGCGCTCGAGGACCAGGACCTTCTTTCCCGCGCGTCCCAGGTACGCCGCGGTGACCAGGCCGTTATGCCCCCCGCCGATGACGATCGCATCGTAGGCGGTGGCCATCGCGCCGTCTCCTCCCGTCCCGCGGACCCGGAGGGCTCGGAATGAACGTGTTCCATTTAACGATTCGTTTCCGGGGCGTTCGAATTTCGCCACCCCTAAAGGTTTAACCCGAGTCGAGGCTTGCCCTCGTCGATTCGGCGGGAGGAGACGCGTGCCGCGGGGGACGCCGTTCCATGCGAGGACGTCCGTGCTCTGCGAAAGCTTCGGATGGCGGAACTGGTCGGGCTACGTGTGCGCCACGTCGTACCAGCTCGTCCCCGAGATGGAGTACCACGCGATCCGCGGTGCCGCGGGCCTCATCGACGTGTCCCCCTTGTTCAAGTACCGCG
>DASQGG010000180.1 GCA_035632695.1 Thermoplasmata archaeon | reverse complement strand
TCGATGATCGTGAGGATCGTCGGCTCGGGGCCCATCTCGACCCGCTCGGACCACAAGCGGCCCGTCCGGAGTTCCCCGCTCTTCGTGCGGAGCAGGGCCTCGATGCCCAGGACCCCCTGGCCGCGGGTGAGCGGTTCCAGGAGATTCGCGCGTGACTCGAGCGGCTGCAGGATATTCGCCTGAGCGGACGTCTTCTCGATCAGCTCGTCGCGACGATAGCCGAAGGTTCGGAGGAAACTGTCGTTCACGTCGATGATCCGAGTCCCGTCCAGCCGCGAGATGATCGCCGGCAGGGGATTCTGGTAGAACGCCTTGGTGAAGCGCTCTTCGAGGCGGCGCCGGTCGGCTTCGAAACGCTCGCGCTCCAGGAACTGCCCCGCTCGGTTGCCGAGGTCCATTATGAGTTCGAGGAACTCATCGTCCGGATCGCCGACGGAGCGGCTGAAGAACACCATGACCCCGAGGACCCGGGAGGCATGGCCGGTGATCGGGAACGAGAGGGCCTGCTTGAGCCGGAGTCGAGAGGCCGGCTCCACGCGATAGAAATGTGTCCGCGCCGTGAGGTCCGTGAGCCACTCGGGCTTCCCGGTGGCCCACGTAGTGCCCGGGATCCCCATGCCACGTTCCACGTGAACCGTCTCGCTCCCTCGTTCGAGCTCCTGCGCGGGGAACCCGGGGATGCTCCACGAACCGTCCCACCGGAGTGCGTCACGGTCCGCCTCCGCGCGCCAGAGCTCGCCGTACTCCCATCCCGCCTCCTCGCAGATGGCGCGGAGGATTCCTGGGACGGCCTCGTGGAACGTTGCCGCGGATTCCAGCACACGCGTGACGGCGTAGCCGGTCCTCAGGCTCCGCTCGATCCGAAGGCGGTCCGTGATGTCGTGCGCGAGGACGAGTCGAGCGCGGTGGCTGTTGAAGTCGATCTCGTTCGCGAGGGCCTCCACGTGCAGGATGGTCCCATCTTTCGTGCGGTGCCGCACGATCCCGAACGATTCCGTGTCGCTCGTGAGCTTCCTCGCGTCCCGGTCCTCGGCCTCCAGGTCCTCCACGGGGAGGATGTCGCGCACGGTGAGCCGAAGGAACTCCTCCTTCGTGTAGCCGTAGCGCCGAACGGCCGCTTCGTTCACCGCGAGGAACCGTTGGCTCTTGACGTCAAAGACCCACATGGGAAGCGGGTTGCCCTCGAAGAGGAGCCGGTACGTTTCGCCGATGAACCGGATCCGGTCCGTGCTTGGCCCCCGCGCCTCCTCCCACCCGCGGTTCGGATCGTCCGGCAGATCGGCCCTGTCTCGTGGCATCGGTCGGTCCTCGCGGTCGTCAGTCAGCCGTGCCCCGCGTGCGTTCCTATGCGCCGCCAGGGTATAAGCGGCTTTCGGCCCAGTTTAGGACATCCTAACTTGTCGATGGCCCCATCACGGGTCAGGAAGGGGCCGCGGACCCCAGCCCGCGAAGGCTCTCCTGTCCGCCCATGTACGGCCGCAGGACCTTCGGCACCGTGACGCTGCCGTCCGCGTTCTGGTAGTTCTCCAAGATCGCGACGAGCCCGCGGGACGTGGCCA
>DASQGG010000179.1 GCA_035632695.1 Thermoplasmata archaeon | reverse complement strand
TGTAGTCCAGCCCTGCTCAAGGGCCTGCTTAATTGCAGCCACCACCTGATCGGGACTTGTCCCGCTCTCGGTGACGTCCAGGATGGTACGTAGCGGGGTGGTGACGCGGAACCCGTCTACTAAAGTGATTTCGTTAGGCCCTAGCCACGTACGCGCAACGTGCAGCTTGATACGGCGCAGTTTAGATGTGGCTCGATGACGTGGGCGTTTGCTATATGGAACCCTGAGATGTACAACGGATGGGGACTCGTCGGAGAGTTTGTGAAGACGCAGTGCGCTCTCATGGGACAGCACGGCGTCGGAGCCTCCGCTTACTAATGCTTCCCAGAATTCCTCGTGCAGTCCTGTAGGAAAATCCCGCAGTCGGTAGAGGCCCCGTCGAAGCTGAGCCGGCTGAAATCGTCCATGCCGGACATGATGGTGGAGGAGGTACTTGGAAAATCCGGCCTGCCGGGCCTGTGCGGTAGTAAAGTAACCCCCTTGGTCAGTTGCAATCTCGAAGAGCATTCGATGGTCGGGATGAGATACGCTGCGGTGCGGGCGGGGAGATTTGTGGATTCCTGTAACGGTCTTCCGACTCATTGTTCCTCCCAGGTAGGTATACTATTGCAACTTAGGAGGAACCAGCCAGAAGCTGTGCAGGGAATGTTCCTCATAGGTATAAATTATACTACAACTAATGAGGAACTGACAAGCGATAGAGGCCAATGTACGGTGGCTAGCTGGACATCCTGCTGCAAAACGTCGAGGTACAGCCACATGAGACCAATCTCGCGTCCGGAGTGAAGGCGGCGGACTAGAGCCGCCTACTATCGCCAGTCCTCAAGGATATCGGCTTCGCCCTCGAGTTCTTGAAGGCGATCGAACACTTCCTTTGGAAGGCGTTGCCCTTCCTCACCGAACAACACGAAGCCTTGGTACTGGTGCCGCTTTTGCGTCGTCCACACCCGTGTCGTTAAGAGTAGCGCCGCGACGCCGCGATGCTTTCGGAGCAGCTGGTTCTGGATCTCGGTCATCAGGCGCATCGTCTCCGCGTCGCGGTCGAGCGCCTCTGGAATTGAGGCCACAATGATCCGTCCCGGGCCGTCGTGGCGTCGTGTCTGTGCGAGCTTGCCGCTGATCTTGTCCACCAGCTCCTCTACCCGCTGCTCGAACGACTGCGACCTCTCCTCCCCCGGCGCTCGCCAGACGAAGATTCTATTGCCTGAGGGGAATGGCGCCTTGCCCCGCCTGACGTCGGGGATCTTTGCATCAGGAACTAACTGCTCGTCCATGCTCCAATCGGCGTCGCCGTAGAGCCAGCGGCCGGATCTGCGCTCCCCTGGCCGCGGGAAGTCGGTATCGACGGCCATGTCGGAGACGCCTTCAACGGAGATCAGGGCCGCCTCGTCCTGCGCGTCCACCCGCGAGGCGTCCCCCATCGTCCGAATAGCCGCGATCGTTACGCGTTCGATCCTCTTCCTGTCCGCCGCGTTGATCGGACGCGTCAGCCGGATGCACACCCGACGGATTCTAGCACCCCTCTCGCTGAGCGCATCGAAGATGGCACCCGTCGAGTAATGCAGCTCGTGCGACGTGTTTCGGTCCCTCACCTCCGGGATGTAGCACTCCACGAGGTAGGGCACCCTCGACAGATCGAAGGAGATATCCGCCTGACGGCCTCCGGCAGCCGCGGGCTCCAACTCGACGGCGGAAGCTCCCAGCCTCTGGAAACGGTATGCGTATGCGAGTTGCAAAAGGCCCGGCCCGTACTGCTCCCGCATGGCGTGCAGCACGGTCTCCAGGCGCGGGGCCCGGACGAGCCGCTTGATATAGACCGCGAGCTCGAGGATCTCGACGATTTGGTTCGGTCCCGCGACCGCGAAGCAGTCCCCGAGCGGGTGGTCGCTGAACGGAAGGGCAGTCGCCCGGGTCTTCGCGTGGGCCCTCTGGCGCAGCCACTCCTCCTCGAAACCGCCCTTCACGATATCGATCGCCTCCGGGATAAACG
>DASQGG010000178.1 GCA_035632695.1 Thermoplasmata archaeon | reverse complement strand
AAGGCGTCATCGTGGAATCGTGGAACCATGGGCTCGACGCGGCCCGGGACTTCATCTACCAGCTCCGGGCCGCGGGCGCGAAGCCCATGTTCCTGTTCGAGGACGAGGGCACCCACTGGCGGTCCGTCGAGACCCTTCCCCCCGCCAAGTTGGGCCAGGTGCCCAAGGCAGAATGGGCGGCCCTCGCCGAGGCCGACGCCTACATCTTCCTCCCCGGCCCGGCGGACATCGTCCGCTACCGCCGCAACATGGCCAAGATGGGCGCTGCGACGGCGTACAACTCGGAGTGGTACCGCCGCGGGCGGAAAGCCGGTCTCCGGGGCGCGCGGGTTCTCCTGGGATACTGTTCGCCTGAGCGCGCGCAGGCGTACGGCTTCGACTACGCGGCGTGGCGGGCCATGCTCCTCGAGGCGGGCGGAGCGGACTTCGGTGCGATCTCACGGCGCGGGAAGCGCCTTGCGGCTCTGCTCTCCCAGGATGCGAACGTGAGCGTGACCGCACCCAACGGGACCGACCTGGCCTTCCGCCTCAAGGGCCGCGCCGCGCGCTGCGACGACGGCATCGTGGACGCCCAGGACCGCAAGGAGGGCGAGTTCATGGTCGGCGTGCCCCCGGGTTCGTCCTACGTCGCCCCGGACGAGGCGTCGGCGGAGGGCACCGTGGTCGGGGACCTGCCCATACCCTACCTGGGCACCCTGTCCCGGGGCGTCCGATTCGAGTTCCACGACGGCAAGGGATCGTGGACGGCCACGGAGGGCGGAGAGGCCATCCGGGCCAACTACGAGAAGGCGACGGGCGACAAGGATCGAATCGGCGCCCTCGGCATCGGCATCAACCCCGCCATGAAGTACGGGTTCCTACAGGACGACCTCGTCGCGGGCGGGGTCGAGATCTCCATCGGAGACAACACGGAGTGGGGTGGCAAGAACAAGTCGGGCTTCTCCCATAGCGCCCGCCTGAGCCAGGCGACCGTGAAGATCGGCAGGAAGACGGTCGTGGACGGCGGCCGGCTCACGATCTGAGCGAGCGTCGGACCGACGCGGGGAGGACGGCGCATGCGGAGATCCTCGGAGGAAGGGTATGCCGTCTTCCGATGGATCGGCAGACTGGTCACGAGACACTACCGCCTCCTGGTCCTGCTCTGGGTGCTCGTCTTCGCGGGCGCGCTCGTCGCGAACCAGATTTGGCCCGTGTCGAACGTCGTGTCGTACAACCAGACGGAGCTCCTCCCGAAGGACACGGAATCCTCCGTGGCCCAGAACATCATCGACTCCCAGTTCCCCGGGACCCTCGCGAACAGCACGGCCACCGTGGTCCTCGTGGCGAACGACACGACCACGGAGTACTACCGCTGGTTCGTGTTCGACCTGCAGCGAGCCGTGGAGGTCTCGTCGAACCTCACGTCGGGCGGGAGCGCGACGGTCCCGCTGCGGATCGGCGGGAATCTCACCTTGGACCGGCCCATCCGGTTCCTGTCGGATCCTGCGAATGCGTCCGTGTACGACGTGTACGAGAGCTACGCATACGCGCTAGCCTCCCGCTTCCATGGGCTCGTCCACCTCCAGGTCCAGTTCACGGAGTCCGCCGCGGGCATCTATTGGGGCGTCCCCCTCTACTTCGTCGGCACGTGGATCCAGACCCCTGGCGGATCCGCGAACGACACCGCATTCCGCGCGACCTCGGACTACGTGAACACGACGTTCCCCGCGGCCGCGGCTCCGTGGGCCCTCGGCTACCTGTCCGCGTGGTATCCGGCCTGGCGGTCCTCCTTCACGACCGCGCCCTCCCTGGGGCCGCAGGACCGCGCTACGTTCGCGCTCGACCGGGCCGTGCCCGTGTTCCTGAACTCCACCTCGCTGTTCGACGCGAGTCAGAACACGTTCCAGCTCGGCCTCCTCCGCACCTTCAACTTCGTGAACTTCCTGAACGCCACCCTGGTGCGGGACACGGCCCTCTCCGTCTTCCCGCCCGCGGGCCTCGCGAGCCTCCCGTTCTTCCGCGACTTGGATGCCCAGGTTCCCGCCAACGCGACGGACGCCGAGTTGCACGCCTTCGCGGAGCAGGAAGTTCTGACCTACGGCGTCCTGCAGACTCCGCTGACACCGCCGTTCAACGTGACTCGGTTCTACATCAGCGCGGACCACCGCATCGAGCTCGTGAACTACGCGTTCTCGAAGGATGCACGGTACACCGACGCGAACAAGGCGCAGCCCATCGCGGACGCGGTCGCCACGCTGCGAGACATCCTGACGCGCCTCAAGTCCGCGTACGGGGCGCAGGCGCGGACCTACGTGACCGGGAGCGCGCCGATCAGCATCGACCAGGAGCACATCTTCGGAGGGGGCTCCGAGCTCTTCGTGACCGTCGCCCTCGTGATCCTCCTCCTGGGCCTCTACTTCCGGTCCGCGGTGGCGCCCGCGTTCCCGCTGCTGACCATCGGAATCGCGATCTTCATCGCGAACCTGTTCGTGTACCTGGTCGCGGTCTACCTGTTCAACATCGACTTCACCGTGACCGCAATCCTCGAGACGGTCATCCTGGCCGTCGGCACGGACTACAGCATCTTCCTCGTCTCCCGGTACCGGGACGAGATCCACTCGGGACGGCCGCACGAGGAGGCCGTGCGGAACGCGGTGATCTGGGCGGGGGAGTCCGTGGCGACAAGCGGCGGCGCGGTGCTCATCTCCTTCGCGGCGCTCTCTCTAGGCTCGTTCCCGCTCATGCGCACGCTAGGCCTCACCCTGGGTTTCGCGGTGACCATCTCCCTGGGCATCTCCCTCACGTTCATCCCCGCCGCGGTGAGCCTTCTGAACAAGCGGATCTTCTGGCCCTCCGGGAAGACCCTTGCGCGCCCGCGTCCGAAGGGGCAGCTCACCCGCACGGAACGCTACTTCCACCGTGCGGCCACGGGCTCCATGAAGCGCGCCAAGGTCCTCCTCGTCGTCGCGATCCTGATTACGCTGCCCGCCACGTACATTGTCCTGACAGACCAGCCGACGTACGACTTCAGCCAGGGCTCGCCCACGACGGAATCGAGCCAGGGGATCGACGCAATCAGCCAGGCATTCGGGTACGGCGTGGTCTACCCGTCCTACGTGGTCCTGCAGTTCCCGAATCCCGTGCTCCTGCCGGACGGAAACGTGTCCGTCATGGAGATGGGTGCCGTGGCGAGCCTCTCGTCCCGCCTTCTAGCCATGGAGTCCGGCCTCAAGAGCACCGAGGGCCCGACGAACCCGCAAGGGAGTGCTGTGGACTACCGGAATCTCTCCTCGATGCCCGAGTCGGAACGGAAGCTCGTGGACACGCAAATCCGGCCATACATCGGCAAAGACAACCGGACCGTGCGGATCGTGCTCGTGTTCACGGACCCGCCGTTCTCCCTCGCGGCGATCAACGCGGTCGACCGCATGCGAACCGACATCACGACCATCCAATTGTCGGACTCGGCGCTCGCGTCCGCCCAGATCTATCTCGGCGGTGTGACCCCCGTCCTGAGCGACGTGCGGTCCAACATGAACCGCGACCTGATGATCATGGCGCTCGTGGTCATCGCGGGCCTCTTCCTCGTCCTCCTGTTCGTGCTGGGCTCTGTCCTGATCCCGGTCCGCGCCATCCTGACGATCCTCCTGAGCGTGTCGTGGACGCTCGCCTTGACCATCCTCGTGTTCCACGTGTGGAAGGGCTACGACATCATCTTCATCCTGCCCCTCGCGCTCTTCGTCATGGCCATGGGCCTCGGGATGGACTACGACATCTTCATCATCACCCGGATCCGCGAGGAGGTCGCCCACGGGAAGAAGGACGCCGAGGCGATCGCGGAGGCGACCACGCGGACGGGCGGCATCATCTCCGCGTGCGGCATCGTCATGGCGGGCGCGTTCGCGACCCTCATGCTGAACCCCTCGCCGTTCCTCCAGGAGATCGGCTTCGCGTTGGCCTTCGCGATCCTGCTGGACTCCATGGTGGTGCGGATCTACCTCGTGCCCGCGATTATGGTCCTCGCCGGGAAGGGGAACTGGTGGGCCCCGGGTCCGCTGCAGCGCGTGCACGTCGAGGACAAGGGGAAGAAGCCTGAGCCCACGAAAGCCGAGGATGTCGACGACTGACGGGACGATGATTCCCAACTGCCGTGGCGGACGGCCTCAGCTTTATGTGAAAGGTCCGTCGTGATAGGCGCCAGATGGTCCCCACCGCCGTGGACGCTCGGAGCCAGGATGGCCTCCAAGACCTGCGGGAGCACGACCGCGAGGTTCTCGAGTTCCTGTCGAAGGATCCCGCCGCCCAGGTCGCGTTCCAGGGGATTCGGCGCCGTCTCGGCATCCATCCCGAGCAGCTCTCTCGGGCCTTGCATCGGCTCGCGGAGGACGACCTGGTCCAGAAGACCGAGGTCGGGTACCGCGTGACATCGCGGGCGATGGCGATCTTCAGCCCGAGGGAGTGGACCTCGGACCGCCCGGCGGCGACCATCCTCCAGACGTACCTGCCGGCGGATGTCGATGCACGAGCCCTCGTTGCCTCCCTCCGCGGATCCTGGATCGGGCCGCTGCGGTGGTACGGCGTAGTCGAATCCACCGAGGAACTCCGCCTCTCGTGGGCGCTGGAAGACGAATCCATCCAGCTCGACGTCCGCATCCACGCGGGACAACTCACGATTACCGCGAACGTCGTTTCCCACGAGCGCCTCGACGAGGCCACGCGACTCGGACACCTCCTGTTCCGGCAAATCGCGAGCGAGGTCTCCCGGGGCTACGGCGCGCTCGTGGCCTAACCCATTCTTTGTGACTGGGCCGTCCCCCTTCGAGTCAACTTACTCCACCGCCGCCATGGTCCCTCCGAGGTCAACACATGACCACCACGGTTGGCATACGCAGCAAGGACGGCGTCGTCCTGGCGGCGGACAAGCGTGCGTCCAAGGGGTTCTTCGTCGGATCCAAGGTGGTCCAGAAGCTCTTCGCCTTGGACGACACGACGGCCGTCGCCATCGCCGGACAGATGTCCGATGCGGAGTACCTCGTGAACCTCGCGAAGGCGGAACGGAGGCTGCTCGCCCTGCGGCGCGGCTACCCGCTCAGCGTGCGCGAGAGCGCGAAGCTCATCTCGAACATCGTGTACAACGGAATGAAGTCCTACAGCCCGTTCTACGTCGAACTCGTCGTCGCGGGCGTGGACAAGGAAGGCGCCCACGTCTACACGAGCGACATGAGCGGCGCCGTGACCTCGGAGGACTTCATGTCCTCGGGGAGCGGCTCGCCGATCGCCTACGGCGTGCTCGAGCAGGGCTACCGCAAGGACATCGCCCTGGAGGACGCGGGCAAGCTTGCGGAGGCCGCGGTCCGCGCGGCCATGGAGCGCGACCCGGGCAGCGGGAATGGCGTCGACGTCCTCGTCGTCCCGAACGGACGTTGGCACGGGGAGGCGAACTGAGATGGCGGCGGAAATGGGACGCCTGCCCTTCTTCTACTCGCCCGAGGGCCGCCTGGTCCAGGTGGACTACGCCCTCCAGGCCGTCTCCCGCGGCTCCACGACGATCGGTCTGAAGGGCAAGGATTTCGCCCTGCTCTCGAGCCAGGTCAAGCCCACGCGGCCTCTCCTCGAAGCGGCAGAGAAGGTCTTCGTCCTGGACGACCACATCGGCGCGACGGGCAGCGGCTACATCGGGGACGTGACCACGCTCATCGACGAGCTCCGGGTGGAGGCGCAGAAACACCGCCTCGTGTACGACAACCCGATCGATGTGGGCACGCTCTCGCGCCATCTCTCCGAGTACCTGCACCAGCTCACCATGTACGCGGTGCGACCGCTCGGTGCGTCGATCATTCTGGCCGGCGTGGATGAATTGGGCATCCAGCTGGTCCAGGTCGACCCCAGCGGCACGACGTTCCGAGGCTCCGGCTTCGCCATCGGCCAGGGTGCGGATGATGCCCTTGAGACGGTTCACAAGGGTTACCGTCCGGACCTGAGTCTCGAGGAGGCTCTGGCTCTGACGACGAAAGCGATTGAAGACCTGAACGGCGGCAAGAACATCATCGAGCACGGGGTCGTCCGAGTCGACACGAAGCGATTCGAGCGCATCGCACCCTCGATCTCCGGGTAGAGCTCGCGTCTCTACCCCCTCTTCCGTTCTCATTAGGGAGACCTAAATACTCCCGCAGGTATGCCTTCGGGCTCGGTCAGACCAGGCGGACGGAGGAATAGCACGTGAACGACGACGGGATCGCGGTCCGGGTCGAGGAACTGTCCCGGTACTTCGGCGACAAGGCCGCCGTCGACCGGATCAGCTTCGAGATCCGCCGGGCGGAGGTCTTCGGCTTCCTGGGTCCGAATGGCGCGGGGAAGACCACGACGATCAAGATGCTCACCACACTCCTCCCGCCGACCTCGGGGCGAGCGACGATTCTGGGCCACGATTTGGCTATGGAAGGCCGCAAGATCCGAGCTCGGATCGGCGTGGTCCAGCAGCAGGACAGTTTCGATCAGGGGCTGAACGTCGAGACGAGCATGGACATCTACGGGCTCATCTGGGACGTCCCGAAGCCGGAGCGGAAACGCCGGATCGAGGAGCTCATCGCGCGGTTCGACATGGAGGAGTTCCGCAAGAAGCCGACCGTCGACCTTTCCGCAGGACAACGGCGTCGACTCCAGGTTGCCCGGGAGTTCATCCACGACATGGATCTCCTGTTCCTGGATGAGCCCACGGTCGGCCTGGACCCGATCGTCCGGCGCGCGGTCCTCGACTACCTCAAGGACCGGGTCAAGCAAGGCCTCACCATATTCTTCACGACCCACGTGCTCGAGGAGGCGGAATACCTGTGTGACCGGATCGCGGTCATCAACCAAGGGAGAATCGTGGAGGTGGACACGCCGGAGAACCTGAAGCGCCGGTTCGGGAGCGCCAAGGCGGTCGAGTTCAAGCTCCTCCAGGGCCACTCCCGGGAAATGGCCGCCGCGCTTGCCACACTGGACGGCGTAACGCACCAGGTCCAAGATGAGAGCACGGGCGCCTACCGGGTGACCACGAGCACGCCGGAGTCCGTCATCCCGGGAATCTACCGCCTCGCGGAGCGGTTCCAGCTGACCGTGTCCTCCATCTACATCGCGGAAACGACGCTCGAGGACGCGTTCATCAACCTCGTCACGGACAACCACAACGTCGATGCGGGCCCCGGGAGTGCCTAGGATGAACATCTACGTGCGGCTCGTGTACCGCAACCTTCGAGCGAACCTCGACCGCGCATCCCTGTTCTTCGAGCTCATCTTCCCTCTGTTCTTCATCTTCGTCCAGGGGCCTGCGATTGGAGGAACGGGGCTCACGCTCAACCTCGGGGGGAAGGTCGTTGGGTACGCCGAGTACCTCGCCACCGGCGCGGTGACGTTGACGGTCATCAACGGCGGCACGAATGCGGGCACGCAGCTCTGGTTCGACCGGAAGAACGGCATGTTCGAGCAACTCCTCATGGCGCCGCTCACGCGAGCTCAATACATCCTGAGCATCATCCTCGCGACCCTGATCATCGGTGTCGTGGGTTCGCTCCTCGTCTTCGCCTTCGCGTTCCCGGTTGTCGGCGCCGCAATCGCGTTGACCATCCAGGGACAGATCTTCATCGCGGCAGCCCTCTTCCTTGGGACCGTGTTCTTCGGATCGTTCGCGATCACGGTGTCCGTGGCGCTGAGGTCCTCCGAGACGTTCCAGGTGGTCTCGACCTTCGCCTTCTTCATCTTCCTCTTCACCTCCTCCGTGTTCTTCCCCACGGGTTCCGCCCCTCTGGCGATCCAGATCGTGAGCCTTGGGAATCCCCTCACCTACACCACGGACGTCTTCCGCGCGGGAATCTTCGACGCCCTCACGCCGTTGGTCTCCCTGGAGCTGACGATCCTGGCGGTCGAGGCCCTGGCCATGTTCATCGTCGCGGTGTTGGCGTTCCGACGAATCCGGGTCTGAGACCGCGCGGTCCAAGGGTTCCCGGACCATGCGGGCATCGGCGCTGAACAAGCGTTAAGAGCCGGAGGAACCTTCGTGGTCCCTGACCCGCATGCGCATCGTGTCCCTCCTGCCCGCGGCGACGGAGATCTGCTTCGCGCTCGACCTGGACGGCGATCTCGTCGGCGTGTCGCCCGAGTGCGACTACCCGCCCACGGCGCGAGACCGACCGGCGCTGAGCCGCGCCCGCGTGGACACGGACCGTTCCACGAGTGCGGACATCAGCCAGCGGGTCGGAACGGCGCTCGCGCGCGGTGACCCCCTTTACGAGATCGACGAGGAGGGGATGCGGCAGGCCGCGCCCGACGTGATCCTGACCCAGGGGCTTTGTGAGGTGTGTGCGCCATCCGTGAGCGACGTCCGCTCGGTCGCCGCACGCTTGGCGAAGAAACCCCGAATCCTCGCGTTGGACCCCCACTCCCTCAAGGACGTCCTCGAGGACATCCAGCGGGTCGGAGCCGCCTGCGGGGCCGCGGGGACCGCGAAGAACGTGGTCGAGGAGCTCAGGGAGCGGATCGAGCGGGTGGGCTTCCTCGCCGCCCAGGCTTCGGCACGGCCGAGCACGGTGTGCATCGAGTGGGTCGATCCCCTCTTCCTGGCGGGCCACTGGGTGCCCGAGATGGTGGATATCGCGGGAGGCGCGGATGCGCTGGTGAAGTCCGGCGAGCCGTCGCGGCGGATCGAGCCGAAGGAACTCCTCCTCGCCGCCCCAGAGGTCGCCATCCTGATGCCCTGCGGCTTCCATCTCGACCGCGCGCGGACGGAGGCCACCGCACTCGCGGCGCAGTCCTGGTGGCGCGATCTCCCCGCGGCTCGGAAGGACCGCGTCTGGGTCGCCGACGGATCCGCGTACTTCAGCCGGCCCGGACCGAGGCTCGTGGACGGCATCGAGATCCTAGCCCACATCCTCCATCCCGAGATCTTCCCGCGCCCGCCATCCCCCAAGGACGCGGCCCCCTGGGTGGGATGACCATGCCCACGTTGTTCACGCGGAGCGGCGACGAGGGGACCACGGGACTCCTGGGGCCCGAACGAATATCAAAGGACGACCCGCGGGTGGAGGCCATGGGCGCGGTGGATGAGCTCAACGCGGTCCTCGGCGTGACCCTGGCCGTCCAGAGGAACCGCGCGGTCCGCGACGCGCTCCGCAAGGTCCAGGACGACCTATTCACCGTGGGCGCCGAACTCGCGACGACGGGCCGCGGGGAGGCCAAGTTGCCTCGGATCACGAAGGAGTACGTCGCCGATCTCGAATCCGCCCTGGCCGCGTTCGACGTGGGCCCCGTGACCGAGTTCCTCCTGCCCCGCGGCTCCGAGGCGCTGGCCCGCCTGCACTGGGCCCGGACCGTAGCCCGCCGCGCGGAGCGACGCGTCGTTGCCCTCGCACACAAGGAGCCGGTGAACCCGGAGTTGCTCCGGTACCTGAACCGGCTCTCGTCGCTCCTCTACCAGATGGCGGTCTGGGTGCAGACGAAAGCGAGGGGGAAGAAGGAGCATCCGACGTACCGAGGCTAGTCAGGCCTGCATCAATCAATCGTCGCACCGAGGCACACCGGTGTGACCCTCCCGCGACGCTGGCCTGACATCGGGGCTAGCCCTTTGTGGAATCCCGGTCCAAGAACTCGGCGAGCAGTCGCACGGCGTCTTCGTTGCCACTAGGGTGCGGCGGCAGCCGTCCGAGCGCGAGCTTCTCCGGGATCAGCGTGCGAAGGCGCGACACGTCCTCAAAGTGGTAGCCGAGGGCCGCCGCATTCCGCTCCGCCTCTGCGTGGCCTTTGGGCGGGATCGCGATGACGGGGGTGCCGGATGTGAGTGCCTCGTGGACGGTCCCCTTCCCGGCGAGCGTGATCACGAGGTCCGCGGCGAACACGAAGTCCTGCAGGTTGGGCACGAACCCGTACGTGTACACGCCGGGTGCGGGGTCCACCTTCATCTTAGGCCCGCTCACGACGACCATGGACGTGTCCTCGAGTCGGAGGTCGCGGAACGCCTCCATTGCCGTCTTCAGCAGGAACTCGCCGATGGCGGTGCCACCTGCGGTCACGAGGATGGTCTTCTTCCGGAACACAAGATCCTCCCGCAGCTGCTCCCGCGAGGCGCTCGGCGGCCGGACGATAGGCCCGATCCGACGAACGTTCGGCCAATCGGGTCCGCGGTCCGCGACCAGGATCAGGTCGATCCGCCGCGCGAGCCGGGAGAACCAGAAGTTCCCGAGGGCTTCCCAGCCCCGGGACACGGGATCGCGGGCGAAGTCGCGGGCGAATTCGTTCACGATCAGGGTGGTCGGTACTCCGTGGCGAACCGCCTCCCGTACGGAGGCCAGCTCGCTGTCCGAGATCAGGAAGCGATAGTAGTCCCAGTCGCCCTCCTTGCGCATGAATCGGCCTGCGACACGCAGATACCGTGCGTACTCCCGGTACCAGCAGGAGACGGGATCGAGGACCCCGTTCGCCGAGGGGAAGTCGGGCGCAGGAGGCATCGTAAGCGCGTCGAAGCCACTCGCGACGACCAGATCCAGGGCGGGCGACCCCGCGAGGAAGAGGAAATAGAGGTCGGGCCGACGCTCCAGGACGCCCCGGGCCAGGGCCACGGACCGGCTCGCGTGGCCGAGTCCCTGGGAGTGCACCGCGAAGTAGCCGCTCCGCTCCGTCATGGATGCGGAGCCGATGGCCCGAGCCTACTAAGACCTTCGCGCTACGGTTTGGACTCGGGCTTCGTCGGAGTGGGCATGGGCGGGATCTCGCCTACCTGGGTCTCTTGGGCGAACTCCTTGTCCTCCCACATGTCGTACGCGATGGCCACGGCGGCCGCCTGAGTGATAATCGCGAAGGCGTTCACGACGTGGACGAACACGATCGCATAGAACAGGGTGACGCCGATCAGGGGAATGGACCAGGTCAAGTAGTCCGGGAACAGGAGAATGACACCCAACACGGCCATGAGGATGGAAAGCTGGAAGGTCGATTGAGCCGTGCGCTTGACGCGGCCGGCGATCGTGGTGCCCCGGACGCCCGCGAAGTTGTTGAACGCGAGCAGCACGATTCCGAATCCGAGGGCCGCGTGCAGGTAGGTCAACACGGTGGCCCAAGACGTGAACGTCGGCACATGGGTTGCCATGACCAGCAGGAACTCCACGAACGTGATCCAGATCATCGCAAAGAGCGACTGCCACAGCTTCACGCGTCTCGACCTCGCCGGCACCACCAGGGTGGGCCGGGGTAAGCCTTGGGTTCATACTCTACCGCACCGTTCGAATTTGGCATGCGGGAAATGCACAGCGTGGCACGCAGCCGACCGACCGGCGGGCCGGTTTCACCGTGCCCCTCGTTGCCCTTTTAACACCCGGGCGCGTTCCTCCGGCCGTGGAACTCGCGAGCCTCGCCAAGTTCCCCTTCCTTCGGGAGGCGGCCGCCTATATCCGCGCGGAGAAGATCACCCTCGAGGACCTCCTGTCGGAGAGCGCGTTCGACCGGGCGCGGGTTCTTGGCAAGGCCCGGGTGATCGAGGCGCTGGAGAAGGGACCTCCCACGGAACGCGTGGCGATCGACATGGCGGACCAGCTCGCGCAGCTCCTCGCGTACCCCGTAGCGCGCATCCTCGTGTCCGCGAACGCGGACCACTACCTGATCCGTCGGTTCGCCCTCCATGAGGCCATGGCGGCCGAACTGCGCCTGGAGACGGAGGCGGACAGCTTCGTGCTCCATCTTGCCGCGGAGCTCGGGCTGGATCTCCGACGGGAGGACGGAGGGTTCCGCCTGCACTTCGCGGACTTCCTGCGCTTCACGAACACGATGCGGGAGCCGCCGTGGAAGCTGATCAACCAGAAGCTCGATGCGGGCTACGTGCACCTGCTACGGCCCAAGGTCCTCCGGATCATGCGGAACGCGATCGAACGCCACATCGAGGAGGGTCTGCCCATCCCGGTGAACGATGCGATCGAAGCGATTTTCCGCCGCGACCTCGGGGAGATTCACGGGCTCCTGGAGGCGAAGAAGGCGACGTTCAAGGCGGACGACATCTGCAAGGTGAGCATCACCCGCTTCCCGCCGTGCATGTACAACCTCCTGGCCCAGATCCAGAACCACGAGAACGTGCCCCACATGGGCCGCTTCGCGATCGTCTCCTTCCTCCACCACATCGGCCTCGGCAACGAGGAGATTTTCCGGGTCTTCGGGGACGTCCCGGACTTCGCCGCGGACGTGACGAAGTACCAGATCGACCACATTACGGGGACGACGTCGGCCACGGAATACACGCCGCCGGAATGCTCGACGATGAAGTCGTACGGCATTTGCCCGGGCCCGGACCGCCTTTGCCTCCACATCAAGCACCCCCTGTCGTACTACACGATTAAGGGGCGGGAACGGCGGCCTCCGGGTGAGACCGCCGCCACGGCCGTGTGAGCGCGGCGCTCCCTGGCAAAGCCTCTTGGCCGGACGGGACGACGGGCGGGTACCTCTCAGGGAACCGGGACGTCCCTTCGAATCTGCGCATCTGCGTCACGGACTTGGCCCGGCGCCTCTGCGATGCCGGTGCGAGGCTCGTCCAGCTCGCGACCTACGGGCCCTTAGCAGCGCCGCCGAAGCCGCGCCAGATTCCCACGGCCCGTTGGACCGCGGTCGCGTTCGCGAGGATTGCGAACAGGACCATGATCCACTCGAGTGGCCCGAAGCTCACGGGCGCAACGCCCCAGAGGACGCCACCCGAGGGGGCCGCCACCAGCTGGAGCAACCCTCCGAGGAAGAGGAGGACGAGACGGTCCGCCCGCCCCAGGAGCCCCCCGTAGTGGCGACCCTGCCCGACGGCCTGGGCCTGGGTCCCCATGTACGACGTGAGCAGAACGCCGATGATGGCCAGCGATCCGACCCAGAGACGGCAGTACACGCCGAACGCGATGCCGCCTAGGAGGAAGACGTCCGCATAGCGGTCGAACACATGGTCGATGAAGTCCCCGCGCGCGGACGCCTTGCCGAACATCTTGGCGACCTTCCCGTCCAGCGCGTCCAAGTAGGCGCTCGCGACGATCAGGACCAAGGAGAGCACGAGGAACCCCGTGCCGCCGACGTAGAAGCCCACGCCCGCCACGCCCGCCGCGAGAAGGCCGATCCAAGAGATCGTGTTCGGGTTCACCCCCCCGAGGTGGGAGGCCAGGGGCACGAGCAATCGATCCGCCGCGGGTCGGAAGCGATCTAGTACCACGAGAGCACCTCCTCGCTCCAGTCGACGGAGCCGAGCTCGCGGCCCTTCGTCCGCCCTTGGAGGATACCGAGGACGGCGTCGGCGGTCTGGTCCGAATTCAGCGTCGTGGTGTCCACCTCGTAGACCCGCGGCAGGCGCTCGGCGGCCTCCTGGGTGATCACATCGATGGCCTCGGCCTCGACGTTCTCGCGGACCTTCTCCGGCGGCCAGCCTCGGGCCTCCAGGCGCTTCCCGAGGACGGAAGGACGACACCGGAGGACAATCGCAAGATCGACGTCCATGCGGTGGCTGTAGTGGGACCGGAGGAATGCGACCTTGGAAGGAATGCGAAGGTGTTCCCGCAAGGCGTCCACGTCTACCTCATCCGTCTGCCGCGCCTCGTCCCGCCCCACGACGTACCCGCCCTTCCGGGCGAGGTCATCCAGGTCCACGACCGCGTAGCCCCGCCGGGCGAGGACGTCGCAGGCGGAGGTCTTCCCGGTCCCGGGCGTCCCCGTGACGGCGACGAGCACGGGGGCCACGATGGGGCGTCGCGTTAAATCACTTGCGATGCATCGCCACGGACTCCGCGAAGGTACGGGGCCGCTGCACGATGAGTCGCTCCCGCAGACCGTAGCCCACGACGACGCCGACCAGGTTGATCGTGAACGCCAGGACGAGGAAGACGAACCCGTCGCGGACGAGGAAGCCGAACATGGAGCCCGGGTCGAAGAGGTACAACCCTGAGGCCAGCGGCGAGAGGCCCATGAGCCCCGCCACGAGCACGCCCCCGAACAAGGAGAAGACCGCCGCGCCGATCCCCACGAGGAGGTCCTCCGCGGCGAACCCCGCCACCAGCGCGGACGCCGCGAGAAGCAGGAACACGAGCGGAAAAGGCGCTTCCCCGGAGGCGGGAAACGAAACCGTGGGGAAGACCGCCAGGAAGAGGACGTAGCCCACGTCGAGGCTCAGGAGCGTAGTGAGGATGACCCCTCGCGCGAACCGCTCGAGGCGCCGCCTCGAGTTACGGGCCAGGCACGATCGCCCCCTCGCCGTAGTCTACGCCTTCCGTGAACTGCACGCGACTGATCGCCGTGAAGTACCCCGCCTGGGAGAGCGACGACGGCGCCGGAATGCCGCCGATGTCCAAGTTCACGAGGACCCACACGTTCCAGACCATGGAGGACGTACCGCCGAGGTGGGCTACCGAGTACGCCGTGATGTTCTGGATCGCCGCGAAACGGCCCGCGTCCGAGCTTCGCGTCAGGGTCAGAGGGAACGGCATCGTCGCGTTCCCGTACGCCGGTACGGGAAACGGGTCCGTCTGCTTGGATCCGTCGAACACCGGGAAGAACTGGTACTTCCCGGAGGCGTTCGTCACGGGGATGTCCGTTGGCGTACGGGTGATCCCCTTCACGCCGGCCTCCACCGGCGTGTCCTCGAGCCACACCCGATATCCGACCGTGAAGAACGTGAGGTCGCGGCTCGTCGGGTCCTCCACGTGGAAGTAGATCGTGAAGGCGATGGTCCCGTTGTCGGGGAGCACGCCCTGCGGCGAGAGGCCGCCGAAGACCACGGAGGAACGCACGGAGAGCGTGGTGCGGGCGTGCGCCTCCGCGACGGACCCGAAGGTCGCGACGGAGGCGGCGATGAGGACGAGGAGGACCGCAAACAGCGCGACCACGAGCCACCAGGGCCACGCCTCGGGGCGTCGCAGACGGGCGAGGTTCTTCATGGGCTCCCCGGCGTCGGCGGAGGGACGGCCGGGGGGGTGGGCTCGGCGGGCGTCGCCGGCTCCACGAGGCGACCCTCGTAGATGTCCTCGGCGAAATGGCACTCCACAAGGTGCCCGGGGGAGACCTCCACCTGGGGGGGCCGCGCCACCTGGCAGATTCCCTGGGCGAGCATGCATCGGGTGTGGAAGCGGCAGCCCGTCGGGAGGTCAATCGGGCTCGGAAGTTCCCCGCGGATCGGCACCGCGGAATACACGTGCTCGGGGTCCGGGATGGGGACGGCGGACAGGAGAGCGCGGGTGTACGGATGCGTGGGGTGGGCGATGATCTGCTCCGTCGGGGCCTCCTCGACCACGCGCCCGAGGTACATCACGGCGATCCGGTCCGACATGTATCGGGCGACGGCGATGTCGTGGGTGATGAAGACGTACGGGATGTGATACTTGTCCCGGAGCTCGAGCATGAGGTTCATCACGCCCGCCCGAATCGACACGTCGAGCATGGAGACCGGCTCGTCCGCGATGATCACTTTGGGGTTCAGGACGATCGCCCGGGCGACGGCCACGCGCTGCCGCTGACCGCCCGAGAGCTCGTGGGGGAACCGGTCCAGGAAGTCCGTCCCGGGTCGCAAGCCGGCGTCCTCGAGCGCGCGGACGACGAGCTCGGCACGGGCCTCGCGGCTCTCGCCCACGTGGTGGATCAGGAGCGGTTCCGACACCGCGCGCATCACGCTGTAGCGTGGGTTCAGGGACTCGTAGGGATCCTGGAAGATCATCTGGAGCTCGCGCCGGAACAGGAACATGTCCCGCGCGTCGAGGCCGCCGATGTCTACGCCCTGGAACAGGATGCGTCCCTCCGTGGGCGTCTCGAGGCGGGAGATGAGCCGCCCCGTGGTCGTCTTGCCGCAGCCCGATTCCCCGACGAGCCCGAGAATCTCGCCCGAGTCCAGGGTGAAGCTCACCCCGTCCACCGCGTGGACGACGGGGGCATCGCCGCGTAGGGACTGGAAGAACCCCCGCTTGAGCTCAAAGTACTTCTTGAGGTGCTCGACCCGGATGATGGGCCCACCTTCGACGACGGGGATGCGGTCCGAGACGCCGCCGTCCGACGGCGGGAGGGGAGCGGTCATGGGCGCCCGAGTCCCCCTTGCGTCTCGAAGTCCGAGGAGAAATGACAGAGGGCGCGGTGGCTCTTGTCCGCGGTCACGTAGTACGACGGCTGCGTCGTCGTGCAGATGTCCTTCACGTACTTGCATCGAGGGTGGAAGCGACAGCCGGCCGGAGGCGTGACGAGGCTGGGCGGGTTGCCCGGGATCGCCTCGAGCCGACGCTTGTCCCCCTCGACGCTCGGGAACGCGCCGAGGAGACCCTGCGTGTAGGGATGGAGCGTCTGGTAGAAGATCTGCTTGGACGCACTCTCCTCGACGAGCTGGCCCGCGTACATGACGCAGATCCGGTCCGCGACCTTCGCCACCGTCGAGATGTCGTGGGAGATGATGACGAGCGTCATATGGAGCTGCTTCTGGATGCGGAGGACCTCGTCCATGATCTTCGCCGCGGTGATCACGTCCAGGGCGGTCGTGGGCTCGTCCATGATCACGAGCTTAGGGTTCAGGGCGAGGGCCATCGCGATCATGGCCCGCTGCTTCATCCCGCCGCTGTACTCGTGCGGGAAGCTGTCGATCCGGTCCGTCGCGATCCCCACGAGCCTGTAGAGCTCCTCGACGCGCTGATGGGCCTCCCCGTCGTCGACGTCCTCGTGGGTCTGGATCGCCTCTATGATCTGGTCGCCCACCGTGTACACGGGATTCAGGGCGTTCATCGCGCCCTGGAAGACCATGGAGATCTGCTTCCACCGGATCGAGTTCAGCTTCGGGTGGTACTCCCGGAGCCGCCCGTCCTTCAGCCGGGTGATGTCGATCAGGTCGCCCTCCTGCATCGCGGCCGCGAGCCGCTTCTGCGCCTCGAGCAGCGGGCGTCGCACGGTCTTGTCGTTCGCCTGCCACCGCGCCGTGAGGGCGTCGACCTTCTTCCTCAGGGCCTCGATCTCGGGGGCCAAATGCTGTCGGTAGGCGTCGGACAGCGGGTGTTCCAAGGCCGCGACCTGTTCCTCGAGAGGATTGAGTTCGGCCGAGGGCGCCTCTTCGGGGGGTTGCTGCGCGGCGCGCGTCTTCAAATCGGCGAGCGGCTGCTGAAGGCGCGACTCCGCGAGACGCCAGTACTCGGATCGGTACGGGTTGGGGACCTCGGCACCCTCGAAGAACACCTGGCCGCCGAGGATGTACGCGTTCGAGGGGAGAAGCTGGGTGATCGCGTACGCCAGGGTCGTCTTGCCGCAGCCGCTCTCCCCGACGAGCCCGACCGTCTCGCCCTCGTCGATGTCCAGGTCCACGCCGTCCACCGCGCGAACCCAGCCGTTCTGGACCTTGAAGTAGACCCGCAGCTTGCGGACGGAGACGAGCGACACGCTCAGCGCCTCCGCAACCGCGGGTTGATGATCTCGTCGAACCCTCGGCCGATCAGGTAGAAACCGAGGGACAGGAACGTAATCCCGAGGCCCGGAGGCAGGAGCCACCAGTACGCGTACAGGCCTCCGCTGAACGTGAGCAGGTTCGAGAGCATCCCGCCCCAGGACGTCACCGAGGGGTCGCCGAAGCCCAGGAAGCTCAGCGCGGCCTCGGTGATGATCGCGCCGCCCACGGAGAGGCTCATGTACAGGAAGCTGAACGGCAGGACGTTCGGGGCGATGTGGAGGAACACCATGCGGAGGTCCGACGCCCCCGAGACGCGGGCCGCGTCCACGAACGGGCGCTCCTTGAGGCTGAGCACCTGGGCGCGGATGACCCGCGCGATGCCCGGCCAGCCCAAGATCGCGATGACCATGATGATGATCCAAATGCTCGGGGCCGTGATCGAGATGAGCACGAGGACGATCGGCAGGAACGGGAGGACGAGGAAGACGTCCGTGGTCCGCATGAGCAGGGTGTCGACGACCTTACCGTAGTACCCGGAGATCACGCCGACGAGGGTGCCGATGCCCACGCTGAACAGGGCCGCGAGGAGCCCGACGACGAACGCGACCTGGGTCCCGTAGATCCATTCCGTGAGGATGTCTCCGCCAAAGAAGTCCGTTCCCCACCAGTAATGGAGACCGGAATCGTACGTGCCGGGGGCCAGGGGAGTCCGCGGCGTGCCCTTGAGCTGGAACACGGTCGCGGTCGCGTTCTTCGCGTTGATCCAGTACCCATACATCTCCTGCGTGGAGAGCAGGGTCGCGTACTTGGTGCCGGCAAACGACCCGGCGTAGTGGATCCCCGTGATTCCGGGGGGCGGGTACACCCGGAACAGGGTGGGCGTGACCGTCGCC
>DASQGG010000177.1 GCA_035632695.1 Thermoplasmata archaeon | reverse complement strand
AGAACCAGCTGTACGCCATTTTGGTTTTCAGGGGAGACAACGGTCAACCATCTGTAGGTTCCAGCCGGGACATCTAGTTTCTTGACAAACCCCAAAACCTCCGTGTAGAACTTGAGCGCTTTGGCCTGGTCCTTAACGAAGACACTAGTCAGTTTGATTTCCATGTTATCACACCATCGTAAGCGAACGCAAACCATATCGTTTTCCTGATTCTTGCAGGACAGCCTCCGGCGCACCTCGGCCACCCGCCTTCGGCCGCAATTGGATTCGCGATCGGTTCTAGCTGCGGCCGAGCCGGTTGATTTCGAGGATCAGTTCGTTGAGGCGCCCCGCGCGGCCGCGGTCGTACGCGAAGACGAGCCGCGGTTTGGATTGCAGCTCGGGTTCGTCCGCCTCCTCTCGCAGGGCGGACGTCTTGGTGATCTTGCCCGAGGCGACGAGGTCATGGAACGTCTCGTTCAGCCTGCGTACCTGGTCGTCGGACAGCTCTCTTTCCAGGCGGATCACGAGGCGGTCCCCGACCTGCCGCAGGGAGTGGTAGGTGGAGTAGTACGAAGCAATCCAGGCCGCCGCCTCCTCGGGGGACCGGACGATCCGGTAGAGCGTGAGGTCCTCGGCGGAGACGAAGCCGCGCGCGAGCAGCTGCTCCCGGATGAAACGGTCCCAAGTCTCCCAGTAGTCTTCGCCGGGAAGCTCCATGAGGACCACGGGCATCGGCGGTGCCTTCCCGGTTTGCAGGAGCGTGAGGACCTCGAACCCCTCGTCGTGGGTGCCGAAGCCTCCCGGGAACAGGGCGATGGCGTCGGCCTCCATGACGAAGAAGACCTTGCGCGTGAAGAAGTACTTGAAGCGGATCACCTTGGGATCGTCCTGGATGAGGGTGGAGGGTCCCTTCTCGAACGGCAACAGGATGTTCACGCCGAAGCTGTTCTCGGCCCCCGCCCCCTCGATCCCGGCCCGCATGATCCCTTCCGCCGCTCCCGTGATCACCATGAACCGCCTTGCGACCAAGAGCCGCCCCAGTCGGACGGCCAACTCGTAGTAGGGACTGCCCTTCTTCTCCCGCGCGGATCCGAAGATGGAGACCTTCCGGACCTTGCGGTAAGGCTTGAACACACGGGCCGCGTGGCGGAACTCCGCGACGGCGCGGTTGATCACCTTGAGGTCGAGGATGTCCAGGTCGTCGCGTCGGCACTTGATCGCGTTCAGGAGGATGTCCCGGTAGAGGAGCGAGCGCAGGTCCTGCCCGTTCGCGGTGAGGATCTCGCGCGCCTCGTCGACGGCCTCCTCGAGGTTCTCGGGCTTCCGAGCCGGCATGCCGCTCCCATCTCCTTCGGTGGCAACGCGTACGAGGCGGGGGATATATCACCCTGCGCCTCGCGCCCGAGAGCGGATGCGGACAGGAGCGAACAGGTTCTTAGTCGAGGACCGGTTGCGATTCCTCGCCAGAGGAGCTGGGCGTGACCGAGGGCGGATTGTCCGAAGCGCGACTCGGCCGGATGCGCGACCTCCTGACGGGGTACGTGAAGCGCGACGAGGTCCCCGGGCTCGTCGCCTTGGTGAGCCGGCGCGGGGAAACGCATGTCGACGCGATGGGCACGATGCAACGAGGCGGCGGCGCGCCCATGCGGCGGAACACGATCTTCCGGATCTCCTCGATGACCAAGCCCGTGACCGCCGCAGCGACGATGCTCCTCGTGGAGGACTGCCGGCTCCGTCTCGACGAGCCGGTCGACCGGCTCCTCCCCGAGCTCGCGAACCGCCGCGTGCTGAGGCGGCTCGACGGCCCCTTGGACGACACGGTCCCTTCCAACCGGCCGATCACGGTCCGCGATCTGCTCACGTTCACCATGGGCTTCGGCATCCCTCTGGTCGACCCGAGCGCCTACCCCATCCTTCGGGCCGCGAACGAGCTCGGAATCGGGATGGGCCCCCCGCACCCCGCCCGAATGCCCGCGCCCGACGAGTGGATCCGTCGCCTGGGGACCCTGCCCCTCATGCACCAGCCGGGCGAGCGCTGGATGTACAACACCGGAGCCGATGTCCTGGGGGTCCTCATCGCGCGCGCCTCTGGCCAGCCGTTGGAGACGTTCCTCCGAGAGCGTCTGTTCGGCCCGCTCGGGATGAAGGACACGGGGTTCAGCGTCCCGCCGGGCAAGATTCGCCGACTGCCCACCCAGTACTGGACCAGCTGGACGACCGGGAAGATCGAGGTCTACGATCCCTCGGAGGAGGGCGAGTGGAGCCGGCCGCCTCCGTTCCCCATGGGCGCCGGGGGGCTCGTGTCCACGGTCGACGACTTCGCCGCGTTCGGCCGGATGCTCCTGGACCACGGGAGGTCCGGGAACCGGCGCCTCCTGTCGCGACTCCCCGTCGAGGCGATGACCGCGGACCAACTGACGCCCGACCAGAAGGCGAAGTCCGGTCTCATCGCGGGCTACTTCGACGGGCACGGATGGGGGTTCGGCATGTCCGTCGTGACGAGGCGGGACGACGTGTCCGCGGTCCCCGGGCGGTACGGGTGGGACGGCGGATTGGGATCCATCTGGTACTCGGATCCCAAGGAGGACATGACGACGATCCTGATGACGCAGCAGGCATGGACGTCGCCCGATCCGCCGAAGGTGTGCCGCGACTTCTTGACCTCGGCGTACGCCGCGATCGACGACTGAACACGCTCGTTCCGCGATCTCGCGCTGCCGGCTACGATCCCGTTCGGGTGGCCTGGGTCATGAGCGCGGTCGCGAACAGGATGTCCTCCGTCGCGCCGGAGAAGCGGCCCGTCCGGAATTCCTCGTCCGCCCGTCCCAGGATCTCCCGGACGTCGGGGAGGAGCGGGAGACGGAAGTCCTCGAGCAGGGTCACCCGCTGGTGGATGTCCGTGATCGCCTTCGCGAGGGCCGCCCGCTGCTTCCGCCATCGGAGGAACTCCAGGGATGCCTGGCTCACGTTCGCCCGCACATCTTCCCAGCGGCCCTCCCTGAGGGCGCGACGCGCGTCGCGGAACCGCTCCTCCGCGGGTTCCGAGCGGAAGCCCTCGGATCGGAGGCTGGCGTGCACCGTCTCCGCATGCTCGAGGACCCTCCGGGTCCGCGGATAGTGCTCCGCGAAGGTCAGCAGCTCGCTGGACAACCGGGCGACGACGACCTTCTCCGTGGTGGCATCGAGGAATCCCTTGGCGAGCGCCTCCCGGGTGGATGCGATGCATTCGCCCAGCCGGTCCGCGAGCGGGCCCTCCGCATGGATGTGCTCGAGGACGTTCGCGGCCTCCTCCATGAGTTCCTTGGCGCGGAGGTCGCCGGCGTGGGCCGCTTCGGCCCGGTGGCGGGCCTCGATGGCGAGCTTTCGGGCTTCGGGCACGTGCCCTTGAGCGAGCTCGCCGGTCGCCTGCTCGAGGAGCTCCTCGAGCCGGACCGCCAGCCACGAGGATGTGCGATCGCTTGTCGGGTCCGAGAGGGCCTCGACCGCGAGCGTCGCGAGGAAGATCTCTCGCGAGGCCTGCCTCGCGCGGACGAGCAACGTGCGCACGTCCTCTGCGGCGCGTTCAAGGATCTCCTTGGCTCCGAGATAGTTCGGCACTAGAGCGCCATCCTCCTCCACCTGCCGCGCCATCTCCTTCTCGGCGGCGTCGACCGCCGCTTCGAAGTCCCCGGTCGGAAGCCCGAGTTCCCCGAGCTCCTCCATGCAATCCTGGAGGACCGTCCACGCCGCGAGGTACCCGTTGAACCGGTCGTTCAGAGCGACCGCGAGACTGCCCGCCCGCCTGGCCTCGGCTGCGGCCTCGGAGTAGTCGCGGGCCGCATACAGCGCCTTGGCCGCACGGAGCGCCTCTTGGGCCGGCGTGAGGTCGGCCAGCGTCAGGTCGAGCTCCGTGACGAGCTCCTCGGTCTTCCCGATGATCTGATCCACATTCTGGGCCCGCGATGTCGTCAGAAATCCGAGCGGGTTCGTGTTCGCAAACACGGATTTCGGTCCCCCTTGCCGCCCGCGAGGAACGGGAGAGCGCCTCCGCGATTCCGGTGGGCCGGAATCGATTCGTTGGAGGGAATAAAAATGTTGTGGCTATCCACGCGTGATAATCAGGAGTGGGAATCACGAAGCCCGAAATTCTACGAGGAAAGTGCGACTCTGAGGGTCTTGCACCCGCAGGAATCAGGTGCGGACCGTTTCGATTTCGACGAACTGCCCGAGTCCCCCAAGCGTTATCTCCCAGGTCGTCCGGGAGTGCGCGCGAGCCCGCACGCCGGGCCCCTGGGAGGCTGATTCTCGCGGACGAGAAGTCATTTCGCCACGCTTATAGGGGGGAGACCCGGATGCGCCGCAGGTTGTGTTCCGCACCCTCTTGACCCGCCGTGCCTCCACGCACGGCTACCTTCGTGTTCTGTACCTGTCCAATTTCATCCTGCGGTTGGCGTTCGGCTTCATCCTGCTGGCGCTGCCCTTCTACGTGAGCCCCGAGCTGCGGTTCAACAACAACGTTCTCCTCGAGGTCGCGATCATCGCGGTGCCGTACCCGTTCGCGGAGATGCTCACGGCGAACTGGTTCGGCTCAATCTCCGACAAGATCGGGCGGAAGAAGGTCATCGTCGCAGGGTCCGCGTGGGCCATGGGGATGGTCCTCCTGTACCCGCTCACCCAAGACACGTTCGCGCTCGCGGCGATCCACGGCCTGCACGGGATCGGCGCGGCCGCGACCGTGGCCCCATCCATCGCCATGATCGCGGACTACGCGGACCCCAAGGACCGCGGGAGGCAGATGGGCTTCTACGATTACTCCACGTTCGCGGGCTACATCATCGGCGCGGTCCTCGCGGGCGTCCTCATCGAGGGCTTCATGGGCGCCGGGATCGGCGCGTGCGCGGTGGCTCGTACGAGCCAGGTCTGCTACGCGGACGCGGCCCGCCCCACGTTCCTCCCGGTCGCCGCGCTCCTCGGCCTGTCCGCCCTCGTCCTCTTTGTGTACGTGAAGAAGGAACGGGTCACCGCGGTCAAGGCGAAGCTGTTCGACTTCGCAGACCTGCGCGAGATCCTCCGAATCCCCGAGATCCGCGTCCTGCTGCCCGTCTGGCTGATCATCTCCACGATCCTGGGAATCGCGCTCACATACCTTCCCCGGGCGCTCTTCGAAGCGAACCTGAGTGCGATGAACATCGCCTTGATGTTCGGCGGCGTGGGCCTCGCCCTCCTGCTCCTGCAGCCCGTGTGGGGGAAGGTCTCGGACGTCGTCGGGCGCGTGCCCGTGATGTTCTACGGGGTCCTGAGCATCCTCGGGGTGCTCGCGATCGCCTCTCTGTTCTGGCCGCAGATCCTCGCGCGCGACCTCGTCGTCCTCGTGCCGCTCGGCCTCTGCGCCCTGGGCGCGGGCGCGTTCGTGCCCTCGGCACTGGCCCTCATGGCGGACACGGCTCCGGAGACGAAGTACGGGGCGACCATGGGCCTGTACTCGTTCGCTCTTGGGTTCGGGTTCTTCGTCGCGGAGCTCAGCGGACTCGCGATCATCGCGGCGTACGCCTACACGATGTCCGTGACCCAGGTGCGGGAGGCGGTGGGCGCGGCCCTCCAGGGGCTGGTCTATTTCGCGCTCCTCCTGATCGTGCTCGCGGTCATCCTCATGGTGCGCTACTTCATCATGGGACGGCGGCGGCGCAAGGCGCCCCTCCAGACCACGTGAATCCATGCCCCGCGCTC
>DASQGG010000176.1 GCA_035632695.1 Thermoplasmata archaeon | reverse complement strand
AGGATTCCGGCGGACTGTACCGGCTCGACTACACCGGGTTCGACACGTCAGGAAACGTCCAAGTCGGCGTGGCGACTTCGAGGGACCTCCAAAACTGGACCCGGTTCCCCCTCAATCCCGTGCTAGCGGCTGGGGCCAGCGGATCCTGGGACACCCACGTGTCAACCCACAGCGTCGTGCTCCTGGGGTCCGAGTGGATCGCCTACTACGAAGGCGCCCAACCGGGGGGCAACGGCCAGATCGGCTCTGCGACATCGCTCGATGGATACAACTGGACGAAGAACCCAGCCAACCCAACCATCCCGCCGGAACCGGCTCCCGCATGGGACGATCTGGGTCTAGGAACCCCGGATCTGCTGCTGGATCCTTCGGGACCGAGAATCTACTACAACGGTGGCAATGGCGGCCCCTTCCGGATTGGGCTGTATCGGTTCGGTCCGCCGCGCGCCGAGACGTATTCCGGGTGGTACGTCTCCGCCGTGTTTGACTCCCGGGAAGCGGGGACGATCTGGCACTCCCTTGCTGCGAATGCAACGGCGGTGCCTGGCACATCCGTATCCTTCCGGGCGCGGGCGGGGAACACGTCGACTCCGACCGGTACGTGGACGACATGGACGCCGTCTGCCCGCCTCACCTCCTTGCCGCCGACCCGGTTCCTCCAGGTCAGGGCAGACTTTCTGAGCGATGCCTGGAATACAACCGCCTTCCTGACGAAGATCTCGGTCGACTACGGACCGAACGTTCCCGGCGGCGCGGCCGAGGGCACCGTCCTTGGCATCCCGATCTGGTCCCTCTTCCTCCTTGCACTCGTGGCAGGTGTTGGTGTGGTGACGGTAGTCGTGGTGTTGCTCTCTCTGAGAGGCGAGCGCCGTCGCCCGCCCATGGGGTGACGGACCGCCGACACGCGGATGGGCAGCGACAAGCCCAGGCTAGAGCTCCCGTCGGGTAGCATCCATCGACAAGGCCCGGCGGATCCTGCACTACGAGCCCCAGACGGACTTCCAGACGGGGCTGGAGAACGTGCACGCCTGGTTCGAGCAGAACTGGAGGAACATCCGGAAGTCGGCCGAGTTCTGAGCCGCCCCGGGTCTCGTCCCGGGACGGTTGACGACGTCCCCCGATCCGTGGCAGCCGGAAGGGCTTTGCCGCGACAAGCCGATGCGCTTCCGGCATGAAACCGGAGAACCGCGCACTCTTGGCCTTGGGGACGGCGGTCGTCGCCGTCACAGCCGTGGTGGGGGCGTACCTCCTCGCGTCACCTTCTCGCCCCACGACCCTCGTTGTTCCCTGGGGAACGGTCTTCCAAGCGCCTTTTGGATTCCAGTTCAACGTAACGCCCCCCGGAGGCATCCTCCTCGGTGCATGGTCCTCGACCGGGAAGACGTGCGTGTTCTTGCTCCCTTACGGGTCGTCGATTCCGCACGCCGTCCTCGAGAACTGCGTCGCCGAAGGAACCACGTCTGGGACGTTCAACGAGAACGTGAGTTCGGTGTGGAGTTTTGGGTACATGCTCGCCTTTCTATCCGACAGCCCTGTGACCGTCAGGGTGACCCGGACGATTCAGGTCGTGTACTGAACTGGACCCCTCAGACGGTCCATGTGGACCATTCTGGACGACGGCGCGAGGACGACGGGTTTGGGTTCTTCATCGAGCATGCGGGAATCGCGGTGCGCCTTCCGGACTCGGAACCGACCCGGGAAAGGCGCACCAGTATTCGAACGAGTTCGCGGTCCTCGGGAGCGATACAGTTGGCCCGGACTACGGGTTCCCGGGCGGAGGCGCCAGCGGCGGAGGGCGTGGTGGCGGCGTCGACGGCGGAGTGGTCGGTGCTTGCGCGGACCGGCGTCGGCGACGCGCCAGCAGGACCACCGCACCCGCCGCGGCAACGGCCACGACGATGGTCAACGCAATCAGCCCTTCGGTCAGCGGGCTCTGAGGTCCGAGGACGGCCGGGCCCTGGAGCTGAACGGTCACGGTGATCTGCATCGTCGCTGGGTTGCCTGACGTGTCCGTCGCACGTGCGTAGATCGTGTTGGGTCCCGCGGTCAGGGCGACGCTCCCTGACCATGAGGTCGTGCCCGAGGCCCGCGTCCAGTGTGTCCCGTCTGTGCTGAGCTCGACCTTCTGCACGGCGACATCGTCCGAGGCTGTCCCCGTCACGGTGACCGCCGTCGAGGTGAGCAGGCTGTTGTTCACCAGCGAGGTGATCGTAATCGAAGGTGGGGTCGTGTCTGCGGGCGCTGTCGGCGTGGCGTGGATCTCGTTGGACACCGGGCTCTCGCCCACGCCGTTCACGGCGCTGACCTCGTAGTAGTACGTCCCTCCGTTGGTCACCCCGCTATCGGTGTACGTGAGGACCGAGCCCAGCGTCGCCAGCAGGGTCTCCGATCCGGAGGTCGTGCCGCGGTACACCTTGTAGGCCGTGATCGCCGCGCCCCCGTTCGACGCGGGGGCGGCCCAGGTCAGGACGACCCGGCCGTTGCCCGCCGTGGCCGTGAGCGTCTGGGGTGCGGAGGGTGCAGCCGGCGGAGTGCCGTAGGCCTCGTTGGACTTCGCCCCCTCTCCCGCGCCGTTCACGGCGCTGACCTCGTAGTAGTAGGTGGTCCCGGCCTTGACCGCCGGGTCCGTGTACGTCAGCACGGGGCCCACGGTCTTCAGGACCGTCTCACCGCCCGAGATCGTGCCGCGGTAGATGCTGTAGTTCACGATGCTGGATCCGCCGTCGGATGCCGGCGCCTGCCAAGTCAAGGTGACTTGCAGCGTGCCACCCACCGCCACCAGGTTAAGGGGCGCGGTGGGCAGCGCGGCTCCGTACTCGTAGCTCCAGGCATCGTCCAGGGGGGTCGAACTCGTGGACGCCCCGCCGAAGAGCACGGAACGCCCCGCCTTCACGTCGAAGTCCATCACCGCGTCCGAGCGAGGCATGGGCGAGTGGACCGGTGTCAGGTTGGCCCAGCGGTTCGAGGCGGAGCTGTATGCCCAGGTGTCGTTCCGGTACGAGGAGACAAGGAGCCCGCCCGTGCCTCCGAATAGGATGAATCGCTGGGCCGTCGCATCGTACGCCATGGCGCCGGCGGCGCGTCCGGGAGGGCTCACGGGTGGCAGCAAGTGGGTCCAGGCGTTCGCCGTGTAGGCGTACGAGTACACGTCATTGGAGAACGCAAGGCTGGTCCCCGAGATGGTCAGGCCACCGAACTCGAGGGTCGCCTGGGCGACGGGGTCGTAAGCCATCGTGGCTCCGAATCGCCCCGAGGGCGATCCGGCGGGACTCCGGAGGGACCAGGTGTCCGTCGAGTAGTCGTACGCCCATGTGTCCGCATACATCACGTTGCCGTACGGCCCGCCGGCGCCGCCGAAGAGAAGGGACTTGTCGTCGACCGGGTCGTACGCCATGGCTGCAAAGACTCGCGAGGGCGGGTGCGTGGTCTTGGTCACGTTCGTCCACGTGCGATTCTTGTAGTCGAAGATCCACGTATCGCTCAGGCTGACCGGGAACGCGGGGGAGCCGCCGAAGAGAATCGCCCGGTCCGCGTGGGCGTCATAGACCATCGAGGCGATGGCCCGAGGCGAGGGCCCGGCGATCGGGGTGATGTTCGTCCACGTGTTGTTCGCGTAGTCGTACGACCAAGTCGAGTTCGTGACGGTCGAGCTCGTCACGCTTCCGCCGAAGAGGATGAATCGGTCCGCTCGGGAGTCGTAGACCCAGCTCGGGGCGTCCCGACCCGGCAGCTGACTGCCCCGGAGCGTCCACGCGCCGCCGGGAGGGACCATGGGCTGGATCGCCAAGCGGGCGGGAGGCTGCACCGTGGGGATGGATATTGCCGGCCCTGCCGTGGTCGGGGCCAGGATGGGCGAGAGTGCGAACGGGAGCAGGCTCGTCATGACAGCCAGCGCGACGAACGCGGTCAAGCGCATCAAGCGCCCCTCCTGGGACTCGGAGGTGATGCGCGGATGATTCCAAGAACCTACCGGAAGTCCGCGCGCCGTTCGTTCGCCCCGCGCGATTCGGCGGCAGATTCGGGAATTTCGGCCGGATATCGTGGTCGGACTGGGAACAAGGCGGGCATCGTCTTCAAGGAGTGGCGGAACTCGGAGAAGAAGAACCGCCTCCTGGCGTCCATCGACAAGGCGCGGCGGATCTTTCACTATGAGCCCCACACAGACTTCCAGACAGGGCTGGAGAACGTGCACGCCTGGTTCCAGGAGAACTGGAGGAACATCCGGAAGTCGGCGGAGTTCTAGCGCTCCATCACCCCAAGAGAGCGCCCCTGGTGGTCTCTCCGCAATCAGGCGACCCATGGCGGATGCTCCGCCGACTCGGACTCTCCCCCAGGGGCAAGTCGCGATGGGCTCGCGCCCCGCCCCGGGTCCGAACCCGCGGCCTCCCTGGGCGCCGAAGTCCGGACCGAACGAGGCCGGCGGCTTCGTCCTGTCAGCCCTCGCTGGCGCGGCCCACTCTCCGCTCCGGACCGTTCGCGCTTTCCCCAGAAAGGGTCAAGTAGATGAAAAGCATTACAAAAAGGAGTGAACCTCTTTGCTGCCCTTCGACGTCGACAGGGCGCGCATCGACGTGAGCAAACACTTCCGGAACACCTGGATGCGGAAATGGGGCTGGGACCATGTCGATCTGCGCGAGGCGCTTCGGGAGGCCTACCGTGCCACGAAATCGGGAAAGGACAAGTGGGAAGTCTTCGTACGGCGGAAGGGAAGCAAGAAGCTCATCTTGGTTCATGAGGCGGGCACGAATGAAGTCTTCGTCATCACCGGTGCGGAAGGATAAGGGCGGGACCCGCTGCCCCGTCTGCGGGAAGGGCGAGCTGGTACCCGTCGACGACATCGTCTCCGAGATTGAGGGCTACACGTTCGTCGAGCGGGGGCGCCGCTGTAGCGTCTGCGGGGAGGAGTTCCTACCGGAAGAGGAGAGCCAGCGGCTCATCCGGGTCGCGCGCCGCCTCGGGATTTGGGGCGGCCCGTTGAAGCTCCGGCGGAAGCTCTCCCGGAGCGGCCGGGGCACGGTGCTGCGAATCCCCGCGGACATCGAGCGCAGCCTTGGCCTCCGAGGCGACGAGGAGGTCTCCGTTTCGAAGGCTGGCCGGAAGATCATCATCGAAGTCGACTGACGCACGGTTGGACACGCGCCGTCGGCTTCCCGAGATCACGGGCAACCACGCCGGCATCGTGTTCAGGGAGCGGCGGAACTGGGACAAGAAGAATCGCCTCCTCGCCTCGATCGACAAGGCGCGGCGGATCTTGCACTACGAGCCCCACACGGACTTTCAGACTGGCCTCCAGAACGTTCACGCGTGGTTCGAGAGGAACTGGAGGAACATCCAGAAGTCGGCGGAGTTCTGACCTCCGGGCTCCCGTCCCGGGACGGTTGACGACGTCCCCCGATCCGTGGCGGCCGGAAGACGTATGCCGCGACCGAGTGATGTGACCGCCGTGGACCGCGACATCCGGGCCTTCTACCGGATTTCCGAGGACTTCACACGATATCTGGCCACGAGCAAGGAACGCATGGAAGAGCTGAGGAGCCTCTGGCGCTCGAATCGGCGCTTCTTCGGCACACGGGTCCTCGACCTCGCCTGCGGGGGCGGCGTCCTCGGGTTCCTCCTCGAACCCGCCGGTCATGGGTACGTAGGCATCGAGGTGAACCCGGACATGATTCAGGGAGCGAGGGCGTACGCCCGCGAAGTGGGTTCGCGGAACCGATTCCTCCTCGCGGACATCACGCGGAAGCGGGTTCGTGGCCAGTTCGACACGGTGACGACCCTGGGCAATGCACTCTGCCACTTCACGCCCGCGGATTTCACCCGAGTCCTGACCAACGTCCAGGGCGCCACGCACCGGCGCAGCTACTTCCTTCTGGAGTACCGGGATGTTGTGGCCCTACTGGCTCGTCAGGAATGGTGGACGCGCAAGACGATACGTCGGGGCAAGAACAAGGTGCACGTCGTGACGAAAGCGTACGACACGGAGCACGGGGCCATCGAGCAGGACCACACGAACGTGGGCAGCGGGCGTCGAGTCCGGTTCCGCCATGCCATCTGGTCCCCGTTCATCCTCGAACCGTTGATGGCGTCCTACGACTGGACCCTCGTTAAGAGACGACGCGGCCGGCGGGATGTGGTTCTCGACGTGTACGAGCACAGGTGATGTTCCGGTCGGCAACGGGAGTGCCCGAGCCGACGGCCGCCGGAAGGGCTATGCCGCGACCCGGGGATGTGGGTTTCGGCATGAGTGCATCCCAGCGTCCCAAGGACTGGCGGGGATTTTGGCAGCACGTGGATGCGCCCTCTCCACATGCTGCTCCCTATGAGACTGGCTGGCGCTTCGTCGCGGTCATGACTGTGTGGGCGGTCATCTTTCTCGGAGGATTCTGGTGGTTGCAGTCTTCGTTCAGCCAGCAGGCCGCCGCCGTCTTTGGGATGGCATTCCTCATTTTCACGTTCATCGTCTTGCTCGTCGCCATCGGACTCCTGCAATCGCGTGCGGCGAGACTCAAGGGAAAGTGAGCCTGCCACCACCCCGCCTCCCGTTTCTCCTCCTCCCTGCCTTGTCGGGTGTCTTCGTCTCCGTGGCGGTCACGGCGATCGGCCTCTTCGCGGCTGGCGTGCTGCGAGTCCTCTCAACCCTTCACCCCTTCCTGCGAAGCGGCGCCGAGATGACCCTGGTAGGAATGGGCGCCGCGGCGGCCACCTACCTAGTTGGCCTCGTGGTGGGCGGGGTTGTCGGCTGAGACGTTCGAGATCGACAGACCAACCAAGCGGCCAACGTTCGCTGCGGAAGATGACCGGGTCCGCCGGGCCAGGGTCGGTGCCGCCGACCACGATTTGCATGGCGAATCGAGAGCCTCGTCCGTTCCGGTACAGGCTCCTCTCCACGCGCCGCTTTCGTCTTGGGATCGAACGAAGGACGCAAGGCCCCTGCGTAACGACCCGAAGCGGCCCCCTAAGCTCCTCCCAGCGTGACGAGGAGGACCGTGGCGAACCCCGCGACCAACCCGACGAAGATCCCCACCATGAGGATCGTGTTGGGGGCCTGTCGCCTCCCGACGTTGTACATCATCAGGGTGACGTAGACGAGGGCACCTCCCGCGACGCTGAGAAACAGGACGTAGGTGAAGGCGGAGCTCCAAACGCTCCCCACGATCGTCCCGAGGAACGTGGGGCCGCCGCCGATCAGGCCCGCCGTGATAAGAAACCGAACGGTCGGCCGCTTCGCGAGCCCCGTGAGCGGACCCGCGATTCCGAAGCCCTCCGTGGAATTGTGCGCCCCGAAGCCGATGATCAGGAGGAGGGCGAGCCCGATGGAACCGGAGGCGTACGATTGCCCGATCGCGAGGCCCTCGCTGAAGTTGTGCGCACCAATGCCGATCGCGATCATCGTTGCGAGCCGGTACGCGTCCGCGCTAGGGGATGCTGCCTCGGCCCCGCGCCGCCTGAGGTACCGCGCCTCATAGAGGACCAGACCGAGGAGTCCGACCGCGAGGCCGCCGAAGAGGGCGAGGAGGGCCATCAGGGCGTCTCCCAAGGGCGCCGTCCCCGTGAACGCACCCACGGTCGCGTCCTCCACGGAGGAGAGCGCGTGGGCGAAGACGTCGACGATGAGGAAGACGAGGATGCCCATGGCGATCGCGTTCAGGAAGCCCTTGACGTTCGAGCTCACCTTCTGCAACGCGGCCAGGGGGAGGCCCAAGAAAATCGTGAAGCCGGCCACCGCCCCCAGTAACAGGAGTTCGACGTAAGCGACCAAGACGAGTCAACCTCCCCGAATCGTCGCAAGCCCCGAGCCACCGTTGGGAACCATCGGATGCACGCTCCGCTTTCGGCCGACCGAAATCGACCCGCCCGGGCCAAGATATAAGGCCGTTATAAACATTTCGCACGTGAGCTTTCGGAGGAGATGTTCACGGCGTGAACAACGCCCAAGCCTTATCAAAGGAGTGGTTCCTTCTCGAACCATGCCAAGGATTTCAATCGGAGTTACAGGCTGGGTTCAAGTTCTCCAGGGACTGGTCGCCCGGGAGCTCGTCGAGGAGATGGGGCTCTCGGGTCGCCGGGCGGCGGAGCTGCTGGGCGTGGCACCCTCCGCAGTCTCCCAATACCTGTCCGGACGTCGACTTCGGACCCTCTTCCCCGCCTTCGCGGCGAGGGGCGAAGCGCGCCGAATTGCGCGGAGGGTCGCCCAGCGACTCGCGGACCTGCCCGCGGGCACCTCGGCTCCGCCCCGTCTTTTCCTCGAGGCGGCCGCGGAACTCGCTGAGCGAACGGGGGAAGCCACGCGCGGTCGAGTAAGGGCGGAACATGAGCCGGACACAGGCCCCGACCGCGACCTCGTGAGGGCCTTGCGCCAGCGGGTGCGGGGGGAGCAGACCGCCGTGACCTCGTGCATGCAACTGGCCCAGAAAGCACGGGACGAGCTGACGCGCGCGGTCTTCCGCCAAATCGCATCGGACAGCTTGCGCCATGCGGAGATCGTCGCCTCCCTCGCCTTCCAGCTGGATCGAGGCACGGCGACGACTCACGCCTCCGGAATCACCCGACGGGACGTGGAGCGCCTGATCCAGAAGGAGCGAGCCGCGGAGGAAGGCGGTCGGGACTTCTCGCAACACCTCGGCGGCACGATGGGACTCCTCGCCGCAAGCATGGAGGCGGACGAACGCAAGCACGAAGAACTGCTGAAGGGACTCCTAGCATCGGGCTTCCGCGAGGGGTAGCAGGGCGCACGGTCTGCGTCCACCGCATCCCGAAGGCATCCTGCCTCTTCAAGCCCGAAAGCTCACCCGAAACACGGCGTTGGGCTCGATGACATGCGAGCGGTTCCGGCCCTGTTGAAACCGACCCGGCCCCGTTCGCCCCCGAGTGGCTGGCGCGATCCCCCCGGCATCGGTTGTACTTACGGAAGGCGTATGCCGAGGGAGATCGCTGGCATCAGTGGATGGAGAGCAAGGGAGACGAGTGGCGAGATGTTTCTCGGCGCCGAGTCGTCGTGCTCTTGGTGGCGTGGGTGGCGACGCTCGTCCTCGCGTCCATCGCGGGAGCCGTCGCCAACGTTCAGCGTACGGTGACCGAGCCCGTGATTTTCGCATCGGCGGGGCTGTGCCTCCTGCTCCTCGGTCTGTGGAGCCGGCCCAAGGGAGCGGTCTCGCTCGGTCCCCCCGCGCCTCTTCGACCCGTGCCCATCCCGTTGAGCCGGAAGGCCCGAGGCTAAGCCGGTCCTGCACACGACCGCGGAAACCCGTGACCCGGACCACGCGAACCCACCGGAATTCCCTCAGCGTGGGCCGCGTTGGACAACCCATTGACGTGCCGCACGCGCGGTGGCGGGACCTGCAACACCCGCCCGGCCAACGAGGTGGCGATCTACCGAGCCAGCAGCTCTTGGGGTGCGCTGCGACGGATCTTCGAAGGCTCGCCGCTTGCGAGGAAACCCCAGAACATGAGCGCGATTCCGATGAGCTCGCTGAGATACAGGGCCCAGGCAATCCCGAAGCGCGTGAGGGCCCCGCCTGCCGCGACCACGAGCGCTCCGATGGCAATCCAGGCGTTGAAGAGGAGCCGCGTCCTCCAGTAGGAATACGCGGCGACACCGATCAGGGCTAGGCTTCCGGGCACGGTGAAGAGAGGCGACCAGATTCGGACCGATTCCGAGAAACCGTCTCCCCCTGGGATTGGCTCGCTGAACGCCGCTTGGAGCACGGGGGCGCCGGCGATGACCCACGCGAACGCGACGAACAGGATCGCCGTGTAGGCCGCGAACGCGTACCCATACCGTCGGTTCACGAGGAGGACGGACCCGGTTCCGAGGACGGCAACCAGGGGCGCCGCGACGACATAGTAGATCCGGTAGATTCCCTCGCTCCAGCCATAGGCCTCGGCGAGGAATTGCGTGAAGGCTGCGACGGCGTACAGGCCGAGGCCCAGGGACCAGGCGAGCTGGAACGGCTTCCGGCGGTCGAGCCACTGGTGCAGGACCAGGGCGGCAAACGCGACGCTGATCGCAGTCGCGGCGAGGGACACCGCCGCGCCGGCAAAGCTCACGGTCCGCGGGCCTCAAGCATGTCCCTTGAACTTTTCCACCAGGGTCAGTCCAAATCGGATGACGCCGGTGCGCCCGCTGAGCCGAAATTCGTCCTGGGAGGCCCCGGCGTACATACAGTCCTTGCGCAATGGCTTTGCCACAGATTTCGGTGGGCCGAACCGTGACGCCCCTGGACTACGGGCGGCTTCTGATGGCCCTCACCCTGTCCGTGCATTCCCTGTTCGTCATCCCTGGCATCGGACTCGCCCTCTTCATCTCCTTGGCCGAGTTCCTAGGCCTCCGGACTCGCAACGAGAACTACCTCCGGATGGCGCGGACATGGTCCCGCGGCTTTGCCCTGCTCTTCGCCGTCGGCGCCGGCTCCGGCGTCGCGGTCGCGGTCCAACTCTTCCTCCTCTGGCCCACCTTCATGGCCGTCGCGAGCCAGGTGATCATCCTCCCCTTCTTCATTGAGGTCTTCGCCTTCTTCACGGAGGCGATCTTCCTCGGCATCTACATGTACTCGTGGGACCGGTTCAAGAATCCGTGGCGGCACTGGCTCGCCTCGGTGCCGATTGTCGTCGCCTCGGCCCTGTCCGGATTCCTGATCACGACGGTCAACGCCTTCATGAACGCCCCCACCGGCTTTGCGCTCTCCGCCGGGAAGCTCGTGCACGTCGATCCCGTCGCGGCGATGCTGAACACCGCGGTCCCGTACGAGACCTCACACGTGCTCCTTGCATGCTACGTGGGGACCTCCTTCATGCTCGGAGCCATCTACGCCTTCAAGCGGCTGAGGGGGGATTCGAGCGAGTACGCGAAGGTAGCCTTCCAATTCGCTCTGAGTGTCGGCCTGGTTGTCGCGATTCTTGCCGCCATCACGGGCAGCCTCTCCGCCTCGTTTGTTGCTTCGAGCCAGCCCGAGAAGTTTGCGGCCATGGAGGCCCTGTACCACACGCAGTCGTCGGCCTCCGAGACGTTCTTCGGCATCACGATACCCATCCCGGGACTGCTGAGCTTCCTGGCGACGGGTTCCTTCAACGGAGTCGTCACCGGCCTCGATGCCTTCCCCTCCTCGACCTGGCCCGACGTCGGCCTTGTCCACACGGCCTTCAACGTGCTGGTCACAATCGGCCTGCTCCTGGTCCTCATCGCTCTGGTGAACCTCGTCCTCGTGCGGTTGCCGGCTCGCGAGAGGCTGCGTCGCCTCTCCCAATTTGCAGTCGTCGCAGCCGGTCCCTTGGCGTACGCAAATTTCCTCCTGGGTTGGGCCGTCACGGAGGTCGGACGCCAGCCGTGGATCATCTACAACGTAATGACCGTCCAGGAGGGCTTCACAGCCGCCGGAGAGACGGTGCCTGCCCTGTTCTTCGCCTTCGCGGCCTTCTACGCGGCCCTGCTCGGGTTGACGGTCGTCGTCCTCCGTCGGCTTTACACGGCCCGTCCTCGCGAACCCAAGCCCGCCCCGGGGGCAGCGCATGGGTGACGCGTTCCTCGCGTACATGATTCTGTGGGCGGCCATCCTCGCCTACTTCCTCCTGGCCTCCATCGACTTTGGGACCGGTTTCTACCACCTGATGTCCTGGCGGCATCCTCCGGGGGAAGGGGTGCGCGAAGCCATCCGCTCCTACGTCAATCCGCGATGGGAGGTCACGAACGTCTTCCTCGTCCTGATCGTGGTGAGTGCCGCGGCCTTCTTCCCGGGCCTCGTCAGCGTCCTCGGTACGGTGCTCCTCCTTCCCGTTTCCCTGGTCGCCGTCCTATTCATCCTGCGGGGCGCCTTCCTGGTTTTCGACTTCTATGGAGGCGAGAGGCGTCTCTTCGCGACCACCTACTCGCTCGCCGGACTGCTCATCCTGCCTCTCCTGTCCGTCGTCCTCACCCTGATCATTTCCAACCCGGTCACGGTCCAGAACGGAGCGCCCTCCTTCGACATCCTGTCTCCGCTCTCCAATCCCGTCACCTACGTGACGGCTTTCCTCGTGTTCGCGGGCCAGATTCTCCTGAGCGGCGTCTTGGCGATGGCCTATGATGAGAGCCCGGAGGACCGGGAGGTGTACCGGAATCCCGTGTACGCTTCCATGGGAACCGTTGCCGCCCTTGGAATCGCGGAGCTAATCCTGCTGCGTGCCAACGCCGGGTACGCCTTCGACAAGATGCTTGAGCTCGCCCCCGTGATGGTCTTCGCCGGCCTCCTGTTCGTCCTGGCCGGGTTCCTGGTCTGGCGCGGCACGCGGCGGCTCGCCCTGTACGCCTTCCTACTCCTCGCCGCGGTCGACTCCATCGCCCTCTTGACCTTCGCCCTGGCGCACTTCCCCTATCTAATCTACCCGGACATCACCGCGGGCCAGATGCTGGCCGCTCCGGAAATGCTGACCGTCCTGACCCCCACCCTCATCCTGGGCTTGCTGGTCGTCGGTCCCGCCCTCCTCTACCTGAACTACCTGTTCCGATCGGAGAAAAGTTACTGACCCGGGCACGTGTGAGGACGTTTCGTGCACCAAGCGGAACTAGAAAAGACGGGCCGCCCGGGCTTGTCGGCGAGCGACAACAACCCAATCGGGGGCTCCCACGCCTTCTGCCTGCAACCGGCTCCGATGGACGGGGGATCATCGCACGCAGAACAACAATCTAGAGCTTAAGCGCCCAGTCGGTCATTTAGAACCTGCCTCAATGGTCTCCCAAAGGAGGCAAGGAGGGAGGGGTTCGTGGCCCGTCCACTCGAGCTTGGGGAACTCATCGAGACGCTTCGGGAAGAGCACGGCGAGGTCAAGCGACGGCTCGCAGAGCTCAAGGACGCGGTGGAGAGACGCTGGTACGCGAAGGCGGCAGAATTGGTGTCCTCCCTCTGGGACCCCCTTCGTCAGCACGTGATCGACGAGGAAGCGAAGGTCCTGAAAGCCATCATCGACGCCTATGGACGCGAGGGCGCCCGGGATGCCATCGAAATCGCGCAGGTCCACCGTGAGATCCGCTCCAGCATCGAAGAACTCGACAAGCTAGCGCGACGAACACCGGGGATGCTTGGTCCCGAGGTTGCCAAGCTGAGAAAGCTCCTCGAGGATCACTTCGAGGCGGAAGAGAACAGGATGTTCCCGCAGGCGCTGAAGGCTCAACGCGAAGTCCTCACCCGGCGGTGAGGGCTCGTTCCCGAGAATCCGGGTCCTGTCAGCGCTCAATCATCACCGTGATGACCTTCCGTGGCGTCCCGAATGGACCTCTTCTTAGACGGGAACCCTGGTAATGGCAGTTCCCTCCCGTGAAATGGTCTTCAGGCAGGCCCTTGG
>DASQGG010000175.1 GCA_035632695.1 Thermoplasmata archaeon | reverse complement strand
ACCTGAGGATGTGGCCCAACGCCTTGAACCTCGTCGGAAAGAGTTCCGTGCATTCAATGTAGGTTTGATGGCGGTTAACGTCAAAGAGAAATCGGTCAAGGTAATCGTGCTTCCACGTGCGGAGAAGCCGACCTCTCAGCCGCATTATCTCTTTGCCATCGCGACATTCCTACGCCGAATGAATGGCGGCAGGAAAGTTGTCGCTCGTCGACCATGACCGCTGCATGTTCATCGCGACGAAGGCGGGGCCCTCAAGGCGCAGGATTGACGGGGGGCGCAGCGACATCATGCATGGTACGTGGTCACCTCTCGGACCGGGGTCCATGCCTCCTCCAGGGAGACGAAGAGATCTGCACGAGCCCGCAAGGCTTTGTTGCAGTTATCAGGAAACGCGCAGACGACTACGGCCTTCCCCTTGCGCCGGGCTAAGTCGATTGCGGGCACGAAGTCGCCGTCCCCGGATGCGACGACGAGGACGTCCGCGCCGAGATCATACACCGCCTCGGCGATGTCCACGGCCATGGTAGTGTCAACATCCTTGGTATTGTAGGCGCCAGGCACGAAGCGGACGGAGAACCCTGCCTGGTTGTATCGCCGGGCCAGCTGGTCGGCCGGTAGGCCATCTTTCATCGCCAGGTACACCGTTGCTCCAACCATGTGGCCGAATGGCCGGGCGAGCTGCAAGACCTGCTCCGGTTCGAGCGCCCTGCCCAGCTCCTTTGCCTCCCGGTACACGTTGGGTCCGTCGAGGAAGAGCGCTACCCTGGGACTACCGCCTTCGTGCATGCTTCCTCCCCTTGGTCGAGGTCGTCTTTAGTGGGCGCAGGGCTTTCTTCGCGCCCGGCTCCGCCTCGATCTTCGCGATGGCTTCGATCAAGCGACGGGCGACCTCAAGGGATTCCAGTCGCTCATGCCGCTTCGCCTTGCCCTTCTCCAGGGCCTCGATGAAGTTTTGCAGGATTTGCTCCGGGTTAAGGAAGTAGATCTCTGTGTCCTCACGCAGCTTCTCGAACGGGAGGAGCACCTCCCCATCGGGGAACCAGAAGTGCCCTCCCGGCTGTAGGAAGATCTCCTCCGTCGCGGTCTCGAGATGCGGCTTGGAAGGCCCCAGAGTATCTTCGTAGGTGATGTAGTAGTTCGCTACGTGGACGGGGACGTCGTACTCTTTCAAAAGAGGCGTCATCGTGTCGAACATCGCCTGATAGTGGTCCATGAGGGCCACCCGACTCTCGTCGTGCGGATCGAACACCCAACCTCGAAGCACCTTCTCCGTGAGTTCGGAGATGTTGATCCCGAGGTGTTTTGCCTTCTCGACCGTTCCTGCGTCCACGGTGAGGGTTAGCTTGCTCTTCCGAACCGGCATGCGATCCTCGGGCCTGGGAAAGCTGGGGAGCTATATAAAGATACGTACGAATAGCACGTGTGCACGTGTATTCAACCCGTGCTCCTGATAATTCAGAACCAAGGTTCAAGGGCGGCGAAATCCATCACTTTCTCCATGAAAATCCTCTTCCTCGGCGACCACGGACCCACGAACATCCGGAGCACGAAGGACGGACTCATCATCGGTGATGCCTCTCCCGTCCCGCCTCCCGACTTCGCTTACGACACGATCCTGATCGGCAACACCAAGGGCTTCGTGTCGTATGCGGCCCTCAAGACCCTCGGCAAGTGGGGGATTACGGTCGGCCTGCTCGGACGGAGTGGCACGCCCCTTGCGACATTTGTGCCGTGGGCTCGCAACGACGCACCCCTTCGCCTCGCGCAGATGCAGGCCGCGCTCGACGAAGGCCGCCGGGTCCAAGTCGCGCGGGCCATCCTAGAGGCCAAGATCGGTCAACGCGTTCCGCGGGACGTGCGGGCGGTCCGCGACCTCCGGGGCTACGAGTCGAAGGTCGCCCAGGTGTACTGGAACGCCCTCGGCGTCAACCGCCTGTCGGGATACTACAAGACCCTCCACGCGAAGGCCACCACATCCGTCAACGCGGCGATCAACTACGCACAGGGCGTCCACGCAGTCCTATGTCGACGGATGATCTCCCTCGTCGGATTGGACCCGGCCGTCGGCTTCCTCCACCATGCGACTTACGACAAGGATGCATTCGTCTACGATTGGCAGGAGCTGGCCCGACAGGTTGTTGATCGGGAGGCGATCGCCTTCGCCCGCGAGACACCGGCAGCCTTCCTGCGGGATGAGGATTGGGTCTACCGGCTCAAGAACAACGCCGCAAAGCAGTTGGCCCTACAGACTGGGGAGGCGCTGTCCCGGAAGATCTCTTACCACGGCGAACGCGCGACCATCGAGACCGTACTGACCGGGGAGCTCCGAAAGCTCGGCGGATGGTTCCGCAAGCCTACGGGCTCGTTGTCCCTGCACGCGATCCCAGCGTAGGCGTGCGCCTTCGAAGGAAGGGAGGGGTCGACGCCCATCCTACGGAGAAGATGCCCTATCGCGCGGGATTGCGTTCTACGCCCAAGCTCCACAGTAGGGGCATTCCTCCGTTTCATCCGGGAGCCACACGATAGCGCCCGCCTTCGCGGGACACTTGTGGACCCACTCGTCCCCGGCATCGGGAAGTTCCCAGGGGTCTCTCGACTCGTCGCTGTCGAAAGATTCCTTGTATTCCCCGCCGTCGTTGTGGTGGCCCTGTCGCCGTGACGCGAATTCAGTCCCCTTGTGTAGGCGTTCCGCGTCCCGCCTCCGGAGCTGGTCGATCAGATTGCGTTCCTCGCGCTCCCGTTCAGATTCCGGGGCGTGCTTCGCGCAATACTTCCCGCCACCGACGGCCCCGATGTACCGAAACCACTTCCAGGCAGGGTCTTCGGGTCCGGGCGGTTTCAGGTCTTCCCATGCGGGGATCGCCGGTATGGGACGGCCGCGTTCGACCACCGGGTCTCCACAGATGGGGCATACGTAGATCGCCGTGACCTCCCGAGTCGGGCCCCTCCCATCGTCCAGAATGTATCCGCCGCCCTCCTCGTCAGAGACGGTCGTGACTCGCCACACCTTGGGGTGCTTGAACCCGGGAGGCAACCGGTCAACAGGCAACCGCGTCCCGTCCTGTAGGGTGATGATCCAAGCGCGGGGCATCGGGACGGTGTCCTTGATCGTTGGGACGTCCGCGAATGTCACAGTCCCGTCTTGGAGCTTGATGCGGTAGCGTTGCTGGCCCATGCAAGACTGGCGGGTGTCTCGTGGGGCATGGAGATTTGCTCCTGCCAATCACGGACGCGAATGAACCCCGCCATCTGGCTCGCCGACGGTTACAGATTAGCACGCTTCCGGGGGAATTAGGCCTACGCCAGAAGATGAGGCGATACACCAACATGACGCCGACACAGCCAGCCGTGCAGGGGCCGGGCCGTCTCCCGGGTTTGCGACCGTCTAGGGACCCATTGGACGTACAAAATGATACATTGCCGAGATTAGTTGAGAAACACGCGCGCCGCCCGTCGCGGCAGGAGGTGACACAATCATGAAGGAGATCAAGGAAGTCAAGACGCCCAGCTCCCGGCAAAGCCAACGAGAGCTTTCCCGACAGTTCCTCAAGGAACGTCTCAACCGAGGGACGTCCCAAGGCGTCGCGCGCGACGCCCACAACGCTCTGGTTAAGCTCAGCCCGAGGCAGATCGAGGACCGCTGGGGCTACAAGTGGCGCGGGCTCTCGGGCGCGAAACCCCTGACTGCCGAGGAGACCCACCGCATCGAGAAGTCCCGGAGCCGCCACCAGCGCGAATCGGGACGGGCGGCCCGCGAGGAATTCCGAGCCAGGACGTCGGCGGACAAGAAACTCGCAGAGCGCCTGAACCTACCGGAACCCGAGGTCGACTATCAGGAGGCCCACGATGCCGGAGTCCTGTACCGCGCGACCGAGGACGAGATCCAGCGACAATTCTTCGAGGAGGGGAGCCCCCGATGAGATCCCGGTACGTCACGCACTCGAAGCCGCGGGTGCAGGGATTCGACACCGAGGCGGACATCAACGGGAACCTCATCGTCGCCTGCAGCCCGAGGAAGAAGTTCACCTTCCAATGGGCGCGCTGGAGGGCGAACCCGAGGCGGGAATGCCTGCGGCTGCTGCTCTTCTTGTGGGACGAGGGATGCGACTTCAACTTCTGCTACAACCTGAAGTACGATCTCGCGGTCCTGCTGAAGCCGCTGGCCTTCCGATTCCTGCGAGCGATGAAGAAGGACAAGAGGTGCCACACCGTCTCGTTCGGCCCCTATCGCGTCACGCTGCGCGGAACGTCGTTTGTTCTCCGCAGAGACGGCAACAACCATCCGAAGCGCTTCTTCGACGTCGCCAACTTCTTCTCCGACGGCGATCAGCCCCTCCGGTTGGAAGAGGCCGCCGAGACGTTCCTGAACGAGCACAAGACCTCGACGGACCTGGGCGAAATCTTGGGCGGCCTCGGAGGCCGCGAGTACTTCCGGGCGCATCGCGCCGAGGTCGTCGCCTACTGCAAGCAGGACGCCCTCCTCGCCAAGCGACTGGCGCAAGTGCTTCGGGACTTCTGCCCCGAGATCTTCGGCCGAGAGCTGTGGCCCACGCGGTACAATTCGAAGGCTTCCATCAGCAAGGCCGCGGTCGAGATCTTCAGTCCGGAGCTGGCGGCAACGAAGCCCTGGATGGACAGGAAGCGGGGCTTCAACTCGCTCGCCCGGAAGGCGTTCAAAGGCGGCATCTTTTGGACCCCGATCCTGGGTCGCGTGACGGACGTGATCGAAGAGGACATCACGAACGCCTATCCCGACACGTTGCGACGCCTGCCCGACATCTCTCTGCTTCGTCGCAGATGCTCGAACAGCTACCACCCCGAAGCTCTGCTGGGAGCGTACCTCATCCTGGTCGACTACGACGGGTTGCTGCCCCTCTCTCCCGAACTTCGAGGCAAGAAACGCGGCAGTGCGCACATCCTGTACCCGACCAGCCGTGGCCTGAAGCGACCGTACTACGCGTCCAAGGCCGAAGTCGAGTACTTCCTCGAAACGCGACGCATCACGCCCGAGGACGTCCTCTTGGCCGAAGAGTACTTCGGACCGTACGAGCCACAATTCTCCTGGCTCGACCCCTTCTTGGTGAAGATCAACGCCCTCAAAGAGCGTTTGAAGGACAATCCGGATGATCGCGAAGCCAAAGTCAAGCGCCAGCTGTTCAAGATCGTCGTCAACGCCTTGTACGGCTGCCTCGCCGAATCGCGGCACGGCGAGACGTCCATCACCACCTGGCCGTATGCGGCGGAAGTGACCGCACGAACGCGCGTCAAGATCTGGAGGAAGGTCAAGGACATCGAGGCCTGTGGCGGCTTCGTCGTCTCGATCAACACGGACTCCGTTCGATATGTCCTGCCCCCCAAGATTCGGGGACCGATCCCGCAATCGTTCAAGCACGGTGTTGGCGAGTTTGAGCGTAAGCTCCTCGGACGTACGGTGACCCACTACCAGTCCGGGATCGCAATCATCGAGAGCCCGGGAGTCTGCGTGCAGGAAATCTGTCTCGACGGACCCAATGTGCTCTGCACCAGCAAGGACTGTCACGACGTCGTCGTGCGGTGTCGAGGCAAGCCCTACCTCCGAAATCATCCGGACGTCCTCCGGAACGCAGTCGGCCCTACGGTATCGGTGCCCAGCAGGCACGTCACGACCTTCTTGGAGGGCCTGCAGCGGGGAAAACTCGAAGAGATCGGTCGATTCGACGACCCCTCATCAGATGAGGACGACACGCTCATCGACCTCAGGAGCAACCTGCGAGCCTTCGGATATCCCGAGGACGCCCTGACGTTTGAGACCCTGAACGCCCGGATGGTGCGGGGGACGCCCCACATCTTCGATGAGGTAGCAGGGCCCGATTCGCAGCACGTGCGGCTCTCCTGAACTCCACCCTCACGTCCCCACCCTCAGCAGTGGGGTCCTTGCCGACGGCCCCGGAGCCCCTCTACTTCTTTGGCAGCCAAAAGGGGAAGAGTGTCTTGGTGAGCTCTTTGCGTCGTTTCGGATCGCGGACGTACTCTGCGAGCGCTATCCCCACGGGGATGTATGCTGGAATCCATAACAGCGTAACAGGAATAACAGCGAGAAACGAACGCGGCATCCAGCCGGTACCTAGCCACGCGGTAGCATCTGTTACTAGGTACAATGTCACGGGGAGTAGCGCAATGATGACTCCGAGGAGCAGGAGCGCGCGCGACCCAAAGCGGACTCCACGCCGCTTGCGCTCCTTGGCAAACAAAGGTATCGCGGCAAGGGCCGGTCCCCCCGAGAGTGCATACAGCAAGAAGCCGGTGCCTTCATTCGCTGGAATCACGATCGGGCCCGACAAGGCCAACGAAGCATAGTAGACGGCGTCCGGAGTCTGGTAGCTCGCATTGAACGTCACGCCAAGTAGGTCCGGAGTGGGTACAGAGAAAAATACGGACCCATTCACTGTGCGTAACTTCTGGACGAAGCTCGTGTGGTCGGGGAGCAGTGCGGCCATCCTGATGGTAGTATCAACGCTCTGACAAGTCTGATTGCTCTGATAGAACAGGCACGGTCGCACGGTCCATCCGCCGGAGACCGGAATCGCAGCCGGCGTGGCAAGCAACTTCAGCTGCACGGGAATCCCAACTAGCGACAAGGGATAGAACCCGGCTATCTCACCGCTCCCA
>DASQGG010000174.1 GCA_035632695.1 Thermoplasmata archaeon | reverse complement strand
GTTCTCGTTCCACTGGACGATCATCTCCGGCGGGATCAGCGAGTCCTCGCCGGTCGCCCCGAGCGAGACGTTGTACGTCCACGTGTCTCCGACCTTCCACGCCGGCGCGGACGTCGCCAGCGGCGACGGAGTCGAACGCGGGTCCAAGGTACTCCACAGTCCGGGCACGACGGCAAACGCGGTCACGGCGAGGGCAATCGCAAGGACGGGCACCGCGAGCGAGAGGAACAGCCTCCGCATGACTCCACTTCCCACAACCTGCACCCTCATAGGTCTGAAGGGGCATCTGCTTTATGGGACAGTCTCTGGAGTGATAACCTCATCTCGGGCCCGAACTCCACGGAGATGGCCATCAACATCGGCGTCCTCGGCGCGGCCCTCGCGAGACGCGAGGAGGCAATTCCGAGAGATGCGTCCGAGGTTCGATTTCACCTGCCGGATCTGGCTCTCCCCGAGGCGGAACCGATCCGGATTGGCATAGAACCCCCGGGCGAGCCATCCGCGGACCGCGGCTTATGCCTTGCCTGTCTTCTGGGCGACAACATGGTGCTCCTGCGAAAGACATTCCTAGGAGCACCGCGATGCCTCCCTGAGCTCCGGATATGAAGCCTCGGGCAAACCAACCCCAAGGGAGGTTCCGTCGCGTCCTCCTGGCGACCGACGGGTCCGAGAACGCGACGCGGGCGGCTCGAGCTGCGATCGACCTCGCGAAGACGTACCACGCCGAGCTCGTCGTCGTGACCGCGATCCCGGCGCCGACCGCGCTGATGCGGACCACGAATCCGGCGTTTCCCCAGTCCACGGCGGCCCTGGGCGAGTACTACACGTACGCGAGGGCGGAGGCCGCCGCCGTGTTGGAGGCTGCGGTCGAGCTCGCGAAGGAGCAGGGCGTCGCGGCACGCCGCCTGGTCCTCGATCAGCCCGCGTCCCCCGTGGAGGCCATCGTGCGTTGCGCGGAACGAGAGAAGGCCGATCTGATCGTCGTGGGGACCCGCGGCCTCTCGGGGTTCCGGAAACTGCTCATCGGCAGCGTCTCGCGGGGCGTCGTGAACCATGCGACGTGCCCTGTCCTCGTCGTTCGGTGACGGGACGAGACGCCCGCACAACCCCGCGCGGGTGCCTCGGTGGGGCAATTGGTGGGCGGCTCGCGCATAGCTTGAAGGACCCGGGTACGCGCCCACGACCCGCTGCACGCCCATACGGGGTCGGGGGAGGGATTCATCCACGACTTCCGGTGCACGTGCGGACACGGGCTTGAGGAGCACCACGGCACCGAGGACTGTTGCGAACCGGACTGCTCCTGCCTCCACTTCGAGATCGACTGGGCATTCGAGGACGAAGTCCTCGCATGACGCCCGAACAGGGGCAAGACCCGCGTGCCCGGATCGGCACGCGGACAATGCGATGTCACCGCGGACCGTCCACGGAAAGTAACACGTCGCGGGGCACGGGTCCCTGACACCCGGAGGGCGGCACCCGCCCTCCGTTGCGTTTAAGTCGCCGCAGGAGGGTCCCTCCCAGGAGGTGCTGTCATGCCCATCGCTCGGCGGACTCGGGTTCCGTTCGAGGCGTGGATCCCTCTGGCCCGGCAGGTGGTCCGCACGTCCCTGCGCCTGGGCTGGAGGGATGTCCTGGAGATCTACACGTACACGCCGACGATTCCCCTGGCGGAGGCCCTCGCCCTGGAGG
>DASQGG010000173.1 GCA_035632695.1 Thermoplasmata archaeon | reverse complement strand
GGCCGTCCGCCGAGCGTGCCATCATACGAGAGATCCTCCACGGATTCCTTTTTCGGGGGTGGTACGCGCTCGCACCTGTCGAACGGAATTCTAATCTGATCGCCGAGCTCGAAACCGAATACCTCGAGCAGCGGTCTTGGCACCACGATCGCTGCGTTCTCCCCGTATCCAACTATCTGAAGCGTTGCGTTCTTCATCGATCTCGCCCTGCCCCGGAGTAGACCCTCGAACTATATTAAGTATCACCTATATACAACTCTAAACCTTTTTGGCCCCCGACGGTCACTAATCTGTGAGCCGCAGTCGGTAGGCCCCTGAGGTGCTTCACGAACTGGCAGTGCGCCCGCTTCGCATGATCCCCGTCAGGGGGACCATCCATCCGGAGTCGGTTAACGAAACCACCGAGACCTCCGAGCGCACGTGCCCAGCGGTTTGCTCCTTCGTAGGTTGAGCAAGTCCTGAATCCCACGCCGGAGAGCGCCCTCCAGGTACATTCATGCCATCGAAAACCCATCGCGACATAGGTGGGAGGTGGCGGGATGGCAGATCCACTGTTGACAACGGTAGTCACAATCGTGGCTGGTTTTTGGGGAGCTGTGGGCGGAGTCATCTATTGGGCGACTCCGAATCGGCCTGAGGGAGCACTCGCGTTTCTCAAGCGGGTTAGTGTGGGATTTGCCGCGGCAGCGGTGACGAGCGCGTTCGCGGGAGTCTCCCCCTTCGATGCAGGCGGAGCTTGGGACACGGTATCAATCGGTAAGCTGATTGCAGCCGGATTCGTGGGGCTTGCAGGGATTGCGAGTTTCCTACCTGAGCATCTCAACGTGAACGTCCAGAAGAAGAGCCAGTAAACCCTGCCGTGGCAGCCTGGAGCCACCATACTCGAGGCTTTCATTGCAACGGCCGGGGAGCGAATTCGGACCTTCGCGCAGAGCGACGACTCGATAGGAAATAGCCGTCTCCCCACGCCTACAGCCTGATGGTATCTAATGCTCTGAGCGCGATTTCCATGTTGAATGTGCCCGGCTCAAGGGGGTGGCTTATCACCATCCCTCGGGTGCATAGGTCCCTGGTCCCCCGCTTGCCGATGAACGCCGCGCGGATGGTGAGGTCATAGGTTCCCGGGAGGAACCCCGGAAAGGCGCCTGTGGACGGAGCAAAAATCAGGTGCTTGTCCGAAGAGCTCGCTGGCTGAAGCGTGAACGGGCGCATGAGGGTTTCCTGGTTCAGCTTCATGTCTGCCTTGTAGCGTTCGATGGTAGCTTCCGTCATGCAGTAGAAGATGTACTCCTTGCGCTGTTGATCGATTGCCGTGACCTTCAGATCAAGGTAGTCGACATGAACCGGCCTCGCCCCAGAGTTAGTGAAGAATGTTGTGAGGCCGATAACGGTTTCACCGTTGGGATGAACGATGTAGCCAAGGCATCGAGGGGCTTCGCAAGTGAGCCTCCCGGGCCGGAGAACGGTCCAATAGAGCACGAAGAGCGAGATGACGATGGAGATGAATGCGAGGAGATCGCTGAGACTTGCCTGACCCACGGCGCCGAAGACGTCCACTATGTCCAACCCTCCACCTTCCCCAACCCTACACCGTGCGGTCTCCGAACCGCTTGAGGCGCTCATCACCGGTTGGGGATTCTGAGTGGAGTATCGACAAGACCGAGATGAACCTATCCCAGGCGTAGGCGCGGGCCTGGGTCGCTTCGCCGGACCAGGGCGCCGGGGGTTTCGTCCGAAACGCCATCCTAACTAACGGCATAGAACCGGTACGACTGGGCGGGGAACCTCATTGCCACGACGGATGCCAATGGGCACACGACTCGCTTTGCCTATGGCTCCTTCAACCGCCTGCCTTCGAAAACCACGCCGCTGAACGAAGTCACGACACATGCCCATGACGCAGCGGGGAACCGCATCCGCCGGACCGACGGGGATGGGGCGACGACCCAGGAAAGAATCCATTACCTCTACGATCGTTTACATGTGCGTGGTCGACGCGGATACACTCACCCTCACGCTGATTTCGGGACTTGCCGGCGCGATCCTCGGTGCAATAGTTGGTGGCTGGATCAGCGGTCGTTATGCGATTGATGCGGTCAGGCGGCAGAGTCTCCGCTCCGTTAGGCAGGATGCCTACGCTCGCATCCTGCGCTACTTGCACGAAATAGAGGACCTCACCAAGGCTTTGGCTCAGGTGTCGAAGGTGAATGAGGAGCACGTGAAGGACGTAGATACCGCGGCCGAACAGGTCACCGCGGCTCTTTCGCCACTCTCGGGCCTCCTCAGCGAGGATGCGTATTCCAAGGCACTGAATGTCGCTGACGCAGAACGGGCGGGCTCAGCAGACATGGACGCACTGAAACGGTTCGTCCGGAAAGCAAAACAGCAGAGCGGCCTGGCCATCAGGCACCGACTCAGCCAGCTCCTGTACCAGTTCAAGAACGACACTTCCGACTTCAAGTTATGCGACCCTCCCCCGGGAGTCGAGACAGCCCTCACATCCGCACAGAATTCGTTAACGGCGGTGCTCAATCTACGCGCGCTCATCGAGCCGGTCGCCGAGACGCCGGGATTTGATCTCAACTGGGGGCCTCTGGACGACAGGATCGCTCATGCCCAGGCTGCTATCCAGGCGCTCAGGGACAAGATGGTGGCTGATCTGAGGGCCACCCTGGGATAGGGTCCGCTGGCACGATGGCCGATCGGTGGCCAGTCATGTGACGGAGCCGGATTGCATTACCGCCGTGGATGACCTCCTCAAGCCGATGCGAACCGCCTTCGCGAACCCCTGAGGGTTTCACCACCCGCTGGCAGTACCGACAGCGTGGCAAGGCCAGGCCTTGGCAATGGGTATCGCCATTGAAGAAGAACCTCTATTTGCCCCTACGGGAATCAGAGTAGCCCCCATTCATGGCAAAAGTGTACACTGCGAAGCGAACCCAACCATGCACCTTAAGTTAACGGAACCGTAAAGCACGGTTCTTTGACGTCAAGTCTGACGGGGTCTGGCCACCCGCGCCAGGATCCGGCCAAACGGCCTGTGATGGTTGTCCGACGGGCGCGGCATCAAGCCGGTGGCATGGGCGACCCCGGCTCATTCCTGGCGGCTTTCCGCTTCCGAGGGAGGAAGAATCCTGCGCGTCCTTGGTAGGCCCGGTAAGCATCACCGTAGGTTTCAATCAGCTCCGCTTCTTCCTTCCTTGCAACGACGACGCCTTCGAGCAGGAAGAGAAGCACGAGGGCGGCGAAGTTCTGAGCAAGGAGGACCCATCCGATGCCGAGGAGGAAGGCTGCCAGGTGCATTGGATGCCGGATGCGCGCATACGGTCCGCGTTCAATGAGGACCCGCTCGCTCGGGAGCCTGCCATAGACGTGTCTCTCGATGAGGTACGTCGTCCATGTGAACAGTGGCAGGGCGACGAACACCAAGATCGCTCCAAACGACTGGAGCGCCGCTGCCTGCGGGAGATCCCAGCCCCATCCGGCAGCGTAGAAGATCGCCCTCGTCTCAGCGAGTCCGTCGAGGGCAAGTCCCATCGTCACGATGGACGGTAGGCTGAACATGATCGCGCCAACGGCGGAGGAAACACGGTCTCGGCCCCCCTTGCGTTCCCGGAGTCGCTCGGAACTGCGGCCAGGAGTTTCGAAGCGACGCTCCCAGTAGAGGGCCAAAAGGATCGAGCCGGTCCACCATACCCCACTGCCGAGGAGAAGGACAGAGGCGATCGCCAAAGGTAGCATGCGAAATCCCCCGTCAGACTGGCGGGAGGAACCTTGCCACCCCGCGGCTCTCCACGAAGGGCACGCCCGCTCCGCGCATCTCGCGAGTCGCGGTCTCAGAATCTCCGGGTTTGAGGTCGACGCCCTTAATGGCGTCCTCCAGGACCCGCACTCGGAGGCCCCGGCGCGTTGCGTCCAGCGCCGTGGCCCGGACGCAGTAGTCCGTGGCGAGGCCGCAGAGGAAGATCTCGTCCACGCCCAGGTCGCGGATCACGGATTCGAGGTCGCGGCCCTGCCCGTTGTACGCCTGGAAGCCCGAATAGGAGTCCTGCTCCGGATCCATCCCCTTGGAGAGGACGATCGCGTCCCGGGGCAAGCGCAGGTCCGGATGGAACCGCGCTCCCTTCGTCCCCTGGATGCAGTGGGGCGGCCACGCGCCGCCGAACTCCTTGAAGTGCCTCGTGACGCGGGGGTGCCAGTCCCGGGTCGCGAGGACGGGGAGATCGCGACGCTCGAAGAGCTCGATCAGGCGATTCACGCGGGGGACGATTCGATCGCCCTCGGGCACGGCGAGGGCGCCGCCGGGGCAGAAGTCGTTCTGCACGTCGACGACCAGGAGGGCCGGCCTGCGGGGCATCGCCGGTCTCGGGTAATTCGGCGGTCAGGATAGAGATTTGCGTCCGCTGGGTTCAGGGGCGCTGGACCAGACGCCGGAAATCCTCGACATAGTCCTCGCGGAAGGCCATGGTGTTGGGCAATGCGTCGAACCATCGCACCTCGAGCACGTCGGACCCCGGCTGGCACTCCGCGGCGGCCGCGCGAGCGACGAACTGCGCGAAGTATCCGTGGCGCACGCGGGAGCCGTCCGTGAGGTTCTGTTGGATGATCCTCGTCAGGAGGGGACCAATCACGCCAAGGCCCACCTCCTCGCGCACCTCGCGCTCGAAGCCCTCCAGGACCGTCTCGCCCCCCTCGAGCTTTCCGCCGGGCGTCAGCCACACATCCCCCCAACCTTTCGAGGGGACGTGTTTCAGGAGCAGGACGCGACCGCGGCCATCGTGAAGCAGCCCGCCCGACGCCCACCAGGGGACGGATTCGGCCTGCCGAAAGATCGGATGCTCCCGCGGCACCGCCTCCGTCTTCTTCACGATGGGCACGCGGCCGAATCGCTCGAACGCGTCCGCGAGACGATCCTTGCAGACGCCCGCCCGAGCCATCCATACAAAAAGGGGAGCAAGCCTATTTAATACAGGGCCGAGTTCCCGCGGACGCTAGGGAGGCGGGCGAATGCCCCTGGAGAACGTTTCGGACCGAGCGAACAAGGTCTACGATGTCATGAAGTCGGCCGGCATGACTTCCGAAGACAAGATGCGGGATGCGGACGCAATCACGAAGATGGCCAAGCTGCCCAAAGGGTTCGTTCTGTCCGCACTCCAAGAGCTCGAGTCCAAGGGCTACGCGAAGCGACGCGCCCGTGAGAAGGCCGCGGGATACTACCTCACCAAGTGAGGCGAGTCACCGGCGTCGCCGGGCGATGGCCGCCCCGATCATCAGCGGAAGGATCGCCGAGGCGTCGCCCTCGATCGTGATCTGCCGCGCATCCTCCTTGACCTTGCCCCAGGAGATCCCCTCGCGCACGCGCGCCCCGCTCAGGCTTCCGTCCCACTCCGGCGCCGTCGTGATGTAGACCGCGTAGTCGAGCCCGCCGCGGAACTGGTTCCACCAGATCGTGTGGTGCTTGGAAACGCCTCCGCCGATCATCAGGGCGCCTGACTCCTTCGCGGTGAAGACCAGATCCATGAGGTCCTGCTCGTCCCGAAACAGGTCGAGCCGGAAGTCCTTGTGCTCCTGCCAGAACGACCAGAGCTGGTAGCCCACGGACCCGTCGAAGGGCGCGGGCACGTAGACGGGCACCTGGTTCTTCCACGCCCACCAGAGCAGCGATTCGCGCGATTCCGTCCGGCGGCCGAACTCCCAGAGCAGGTCCTTCGTGGAGAGGTTCCGCCTCCCCGCGTCGTGCAGGTCCTGGAGCATGGGCCGGAGCTTGCGTTCCAGGACGATCCCGTACGATTCGTTCGGGATCAGGACGTTGCCCAGCCGGTTCACGCCCTGACGGTGCAGGGCGACATCGTCCATCTCGAACTCGCCGTGGTAGTACGGTTGCCAGACGCGGGCCAGATCGTGGTCCGCCGTCCCGCAGGTGGTGATGACCACGTCCACGAGACGCTTCTCCACGAGCAGGCGGAGGACGCCGCGGACCCCCGTCGCCATGAGGGCCGCGGGGAACGAGAGGAAGGTGCGGCAGTCGCGGCGCGCGAACATGGTCCGCAGGATGTCGACCCCGGTCGCGATCTTCTTCGCGGTGAAGCCCCCCGCCGCCTCCATCTGGGCCACGAGGCCCTCGACGGTCGCCGCGCGTGAGAGGTCGATGTCCTCCACCTTGCGGCGGAGGACGTTCGAGCGTCGCATCGCGCGGGGATTCCGAGGGCTTGGTAAAAAGGTATGGAGGAGGATAGATAGGCGGGGACTCCCATCGCGCCGCCATGGCCCTCAAAATCCGAGACGTGATGTCCCAGGAGCCCATCACGCTCCAGCCCACGGCCACCCTCCGTGAGGCCGCCATCACCCTCGCCGACGAGAGCGTCGGCGGCTGTCCCGTCGTGGATGCGCAGGGGCGGATCATCGGCATGCTGAGCGAGGCGGACATCCTCGAGGCCCTCAAGACGCAGCACAAGGAACTGCGGATGCTCATGCCCCCGGAGATCACCTTCGGCATCTCGTTCGTCGAGATCATCAAGGAGCGGGAGGCGCTCGCGGCGTTCAAGGAGGTCGAGAACCGCCTCGTCAAGGACATCATGACCAAGGACGTCCACGCGGTCACCCCGGACGATTCCGTGGAACGTGCGATCCGCCTCATGGTCCAGCACAAGATCCACCGGATCCCCGTGGTGCAGGACGACCGCCTCGTCGGGATCGTGACGCGGGGCGACGTCCTCCGCGGCTTCTTCCGCCAGGTGGGCCAGCCTAGACACCAAGGAGTCCTCTGAGCCGCTCTCGGAGCCCCAGGGCACCCCGCCATCGGAACTCCACGTCGCAGTCCGAGCAGCGGCCCCACCCGTCCTCGAAGAACAGGAGATGGCCGGAGCCGCAGGCGCCGCAGAGCCCCGGGGCGGGGCGCGCGATCCCGCGACGCGTCCGTTCCTCCTCGACGTGGGACGAGAGTCGGTACGCGGCCTCCTCGGCGTTGTGGGCGAAGGTCAGGCCCGCGAGGTAGTCCCCTTTCGCGAGGACGTCGCGCGATTGACGCAGCAGCGTCCGGACGTCGGCCACGCTGAGATCGTAGGACTCGGCCTCCTGAAGGAGGGGCTCGCATCCGGCGATGATCGCGCGGGCCCGCTCGATCTGGTCCTCCCGGAGCTGGATGGCGCGGTTGATCTGGCGCAACTGGGCCTGGATGGCGAGACGTTCCGCCTGCCGGATGAGCTCCCCCGCCTGGACGTATTCCTGAGAGGAGACCGCATCCGCGGCGCGCAGCCGAAGGTCCTCCGCGTCCGCCACGTCGGCCCCGACCTTCTGGGCGGCTCCGATGTGGTCCGCGACGGTCGAGAGGGCGGCCTCGATCTCCTTGATTCGGCGCTCGCGCGCCTCGGCGGCAAGCCGAGATGCGCGGGCCAGGTCCTCCTCGGCAGGCGCGAGGTTTCCCTCCTCGACCGCCTGCGCGGCGGCCTTCCAGGCATCCTCGGCCGCCCCCACGGCGGCTCCGAGGTTCGCGGCCTCTCGGATGGCGTCCCGCGTTGCCGCGAGCCGCTCCCCCGTCTGGCTGGCGGCCGAGCCCGTCCCTCCCCGAGCGGCGATTTCGGCCCGGATGGCCTCCGCGGAAGGACTCGCCAGGAGGGCGTCGGCCACCTCGAATTTGGACCGGAGGCCGCGCACGAGGACGCCGTGCCGGTCCGCGAGATTCCGCAGCTCCCGCCAGCGCAGCCCGCGGAGGAGTTCCGCATCCGAGTCGGAGGGCATCGACCCCGTCCGCGCGTCGAACCGCCCCCCGCGCGATAAACGTTGCGGGGAGACCTCACGCGTCCGCGGGCCGGTAGCGCCGGAGGACTTCGACGGCCCATTGGACCTTGCGGAACTCGTGCGGATCGCCGCCATGGTCGGGATGGAACTGCTTTGCGCGCTCCCGGAACGCCCGCTCGACGGCCTCGCGGGTCGGCCACCCGCGCCCGAAGCGGGGCGGATGGATCGTGACCGTCTCGAACCCGAGGATTCGTAGGGCCGCCTGAATACCCTTCGTCTGGAGGTAGAATTCCCGGAGGTCGTCGAAGATGCCGCCCGCCTCATGCCCGCCCTCGATGCCGAACCGGCGATGGCCCTCGCCGACCGCGGAGTCCGTGCGGTGATCGCGGCCGCAAGCGAAACAGAAAAACCGATCCGCCACGCGGTCAGATGGGCGCGCTCCCACATGGGCTTTGGCCTCCGAACCGGTGGGCAAAGACTTTATTGAACGGAGCCGCGATGGAGCGTCCGTGTCGTTCCGGGCGGGGCCCTCCGTGTTCAAGGACCAGGCCAAGCTCTCCTTCGACTACGTCCCGGAGAAGATGCTGCACCGCGAGCCCCAGATGCAGCGCCTATTCAGCTACTTCCGGCCCATCGTGGACGCGGGCATCTCGAGCAACGCCTTCCTCTACGGTCCCGTGGGGACGGGAAAGACGCACAGCGCGAAGCGGTTCTGCATGGACTTCAAGAAGTATGCGGACCAGAAGGGGCGCGCGCTCGACTACATGCCCGTGAACTGCCGCAAGAACCTGGGCGACGACGCGGTTCTGCTCACCTTGGTCCGCCACTTCGACGCGCACTTCCCAGATCGGGGCTTCTCCATCTCCGAGAAGCTGGAGACCCTGCGGCGGCACCTCGAGAAGAACAGACTCCATTTCATCGTGATCCTGGACGAGGTGGACGCCCTCTTGAAGAAGAGCGGCGCCGACCTCATCTACTCCTTCGCGCGAATCGCCGAGGAGAGCAGCTCCGCGAAGGGCAACATCTCCATGATGTTGATCTCCCAGCGGTCGAACGCGCTGGACTACATGGACCCCGCGGCGCTGAGCACGTTCCGACGGTCCAACGTGGTCGAATTCCCCAGGTACGGGATGCAGGAGCTCGGCGACATCGTGTCGGACCGCGTGCGGCTCGCGATGCATCCCGGCACCGTGGAGGGCGACCTCGTCAAGCTGATCGCGGACATCGCCTCGGAGCTCGGAGACGCGCGGTACGCGATCGAGCTCCTGGACAAGGCGGGCATGCTCGCGGACGAGGAGGGGGCCGAGGCCCTGTCCGCGGAGCACGTCCGCGGCGCCAAGGCGCAGGTCCATCCCACGGGCCTCGAGGAGCGACTCGCGCTCCTGGACACGCCCAAGAAGGTCGTCCTGCTCGCCATCGCGCGGAGAATCCGGCGGAAGGCGTACATCACGATGGGCGAGGCCGAGGAGGCGTACAGACTCGTGTGCGAGGAGTACGGGGAGCAGCGCCGCGCCCATACGCAATTCTGGAAGTACGTCGGAGACCTCGACGCGCTCGGCCTGATCGACACGAAGCTCAGCGGCGAGGGCGTCGTGGGCAAGACGACCCTGATCTCCCTGCCCGAGATCCCGTCCAAGATCCTAGCTGATAATCTGGAAAGAGGTTTAAAGAGGCGATGACCGATTTTGAGTAAAGCATGGGATGGGTGCACGCAGAGGACCACGAATACGGGTCCGAGGACGATTTCGTAAGAACTGGGCTACCTATGGACATCGAGAAAGGCGTCTGCTACCTCGTCAAGGAGAAGAAGCCCGACGTGAGCTACCGACTCCTCGAGGTGCTCCTGGAACAGAAGCTGCCGGGCCTCGTGGTCACGCGGCAGTACCCGGAGCGGGTGCGGCGCGAACGGGGCCTGACGGACGTCCGGATCCTCTGGTTAAGCCACACCCCCGGTGAGGACTTCCACAACCCGACGGCCATCGGGACGCTCGCCAAGGTCCTCCAGAAGTTCATCGAGGACAACGGCGGCGAGGGCGTGATCCTCCTGGACGGGCTCGAGTTCCTGATCATCAACAACGGCTTCCTCCAGACGCTCATGTTCGTGGAGCATGTGAACGAGTTCATCATGCAGCACCGCGCGATCCTTCTGCTGCCGGTGAGCCCGGAGACCCTGGAGGAGAAAGAGCTCGCGCTCCTCGAGCGGAACATCAAGGTCCTCGAGTCCCCCGCCCTGAAGACGGATCTCGAGACGCGCGAGGTCAGCAAGCTCCTCGACACGTACTGAGGACGTTGCAGCCCCTAGCCCATGATAGCACAACGTCCACCATCGTATCCGGTTCTGTCATCGTGCTCAGTTTTGTACGAACATTTGTTGAACCTGTTGCCTGAGAGTGATAATTGGCTGCCAAGGCTGAAGAATAAGCCCGTTATATTCTTGATTGGGATGAATGCTGCAAGCCGATGACGTCCGACAGAACGGGTTAGGGGCGCCCTTCCATGTCGAGGAGGGGGCATGCTACCTGGCCAGAGGCAAGTCCGTCGAGTCGGCCTACCGGCTCTTCCAGCATCTTGCCGACGAAGGGATTCCCGGACTGTGTGTCAGCCGCATCTATCCGGACCGGGTCCGGACGAAATACGGACTGCTCCGCGTGCCGGTGTGGTGGATCTCCCAGAGCCCGGGGGACGATCACTTCGACCCCACGGCGGTTGGGAGCCTTGCGAGCGCCATCGAGAGCTTCATCGACGAGCATCCGTCTGGCAGCCTGATCCTCCTGGACGGCATCGAATTCATCATGGCCCATATCGGCTTCGCCAAGACCTTGTTCTTCGTCGAACACCTGAACGAATACGTGATGCCTCGCCGAGCGACGATGCTCTTCCCCGTGAACCCGGAGTGCTTCGAGCCTGTGGAGTTCGCGCGGCTCGAGCGATTCATGGAGGGCATCGAAGAGCCGGAACTGCGGGATAGCCTCGACACGTTCGACATGAACCGCAGCCTGCTCGGCGGCCCGCGGTACTAGCTACGAGAAAGCTGCCGGCCCACGATGTCGTCGACCAGGGTGAGGAACTTCTCCTCCTTGCCCTTCGGGATCGTAGCCCCCGAGGCGATGCTGTGCCCTCCGCCGTCCCCGCCAATGGATTCCGCCGCCTCGCGCAAGGCTGCCGCGAGGTCCACGCCCCTCGCGATCATGCTGCGCGTCGCCCGCGCGGACACTTTCGTCTGCCTATCCAGGACGGAGAGGCCAAGGACGGGCTTCGACTGCTCGAAGAAAAACTGGATCCCGGCGCCCGCCACGGACCCCGCAAGGCTCGGCTCCTCGCAGTAGAAGAACTGGATGTACTTCTTCGCGAACAGACCCTCCGTCTCCAGCTTGCGGAGGTACTCGAGCACTTTGGAGGTGTACAGATCGAGGAGAGACTCTGCCCTCGCCAAGGCCTCTCGATCCCCGAGGCATACCGCCATCCCGAGCCCCATCTGCTCGAGGCGGTCGCAGCTGTTCACATAGGCCTCGAGATCCTGGGCGTAAATCTGGTCCGGCTCGATCCAGTAGCGGTCCTCTACGAGGACCTCAAGCGCCTCGGGCGCGGCTCCCTGCTCCAGGAGGCGGGTAATGAGCACGGAGGTCAAGCGGCGCCGCTGGGCGGCGTCGAGCTGGCGCAGGGCCGCGGCGGGGTCAATTCCCGCGGACCGGAGGAACGCCTCGGCGGCTTCCGTGCGACCGCCCATTCCCCGGAAGTAGGGCGAGATGGAAAGGGCGAGGGCCTGCGCGACCGGACGGTCGCGGAGGGCGATCCGACGCTCCGGAACCAAGATCTTCCGCTCCGCCGCCTCTCCGAAGAGCGCAGCATTGACCCCGATGAAGCCGCCCACGTCCTGCTTGTCCCCGATGGCGCCCGCGGCGGCGATCCCGGCCAGGTCCCAGTTCGCATCGTCGAGTGCCAAGGTGAACAGCCACGTCGTCGTTGCGCCGCACATCTCCCGAGCCCCGTCGACCCCGAAGAGATGCGGGTTGACGTGGACCACGCGCTCGGAGTCTCGGAGCGGCTTGTGGTGGTCCAGGACAATCACGGGGAACGGGAGGGCCTCGAGGAGATCGAGCTGGGCGGATCCCATGTCGCTCACGATGAGGAGCTCGCTGGGCTCCGCCTTGACGCGCTCCACGGTCGCCGCGTCCAAAGCGTGGGACATCGTCGCGTGCACGCGTTTCCCGCGGCGCATCAACGCGCGCGCGAGGATGGCCGCGGACGTCGTCCCGTCCGGATCGTAGTGGCAGAGGATCCGCACGCGCGAGACGCGGTCCACCTGCCCGCCGGCGGCACGGACGCGGTCGAGCAGGCCTTGAGGCGCCAGGTCCTCCAGGCGCTTGCCCATCGCCGCACCTACTTCACTTGGAGCTCCGCGAGCTTCGCTGAGTAGTCCCAGTCCGCGGGGAGGACGCCCTCCTCCTTGTAGTACTTCGAGAGGCGCCGGATCTTCGACTCGATGAGGTGCAGTCCTCGCTGATTGCTCAGGTCCTTCTTGTGCTCCTGGAAGTGGGGCTGGAGGGAGGCGGCGCGCCTGATCAGGCTCGCGAGGTCCTCGGGCATGGCGAACTTGATGTTCTTCTCCTTGAGGATCTGGGTGACGCTCTTGCCCGTCGCCAGGCGGACGTTCGGCACGCCGTACGCGTCCCGCAGGCGGACTCCGATGGCCGCCGTCGTGAGCCCTTCTTGGTGGAGCTGGAGGATCATCTCCTCGATCTCCGCCTTTTCCATGGCCACCCATTCTGGGTTGGCCTTCAGGAAAGGACGCGTCGAACCGCTCTTGCCCTTGCGTCGGGCATGGAGGCGTGCCATCGGATTTCCTCGGAGGGAAGGCCGCATACCGCGTGCCGGTATTTAAGATTGCTTGGGCGCACGCGCGCGCGCAACGGCCATGATACGGAACGTGTCCCGCGCAGGGCGTCGGAAGCCCTTCTGAACGTTCGTCGCCGCGTAGGCCCCGACCAGATCGAAGCCGCACCGACGGAGTAGCGCCCGCATCTCCGGAATCGTGTACGTTCGGAGGACGTGGTCCTCGTCGAACCGATCCAGGATCTTCCTAGACCGGAAGACAAAGAAGTGATACGCGACCGAGACCAGGTGCCGATGCACGTCGTACCGGCCCTCGCCGAGGCGGATGAGTTCATACTCGGGGCCCGCCTTGTGGAACCAATCATCCCGCGGCCGCGCCGCGGGAGTGTGCCAGAACTCGAAGACGAAGACGGCACCGGGGTTGAGGTGGCGGCGCAGGGAGCGCAAGCAGCGCACGAAGTCCATGGAGCGTGTGAGGTATCCGATGGCCACAAACATGCACACCGCGGCGTCGAAGGTGCGGCCCAGGCGGAACGTGCGCATGTCACCGTGCACGAACCGCACTGGGAGCCGGGCGTTCCTGGCCTTGCGGCGGGCGATGGCAAGCTGGGCCTGGGACAAATCCAGGCCCGTGACCTCGTACCCGCGCCGAGCCAGAGGGAGGTCGTGGTTGCCCGTGCCGCATCCGAGGTCGAGGAGGGCGCGCGGAGGAGAGCGCATCGTCCGACGGAAGACGGCCTCCAGGAAATCCACATCGCCGTCGTAGTTCACGAGATCGTGGTAGATGAAATCGTAGTAGGCGGCGAAGCGCCGGTACGCCGACCGCGTCTGGGCAGGCACAATCCCCTCACGCAGCACGCCGCGTATGAGGTTAGCGCTTGCGAACGACCAGCGCGCAGTGGTCCTCCTGGAAAGGATCCAGGGGGCGCGTGTCCAGAATCTGGAGCCCGGCCTTCCGGAGAGCACCCGCGGCCCGTGCGTACACGTCCGGGGGCCGCGCGGCCACGTCGACCGAGCGCGCCTTGAGCATGAGAAACCCCACGCCCTCCGACCTCAGGAACTTCGCGTTGCGTACGAAGATCTCCACCTGGTCCCGCTGGGCCACATCCTGGTACAGGACGTCCACCGTCCCGGCATGGCCGGCGTACGTCGCGGGGCGGGCCGCATCTCCCAGGACGGGCGCCAAGTTTGGGCGAATCTCCGCGACGGACACAAGATCGCGGAAGACCCGAGGGGAGATCTCGACGGCCACGATGTTCCCCTCAGGGCAGAGGTCCGAGATGTGGCTCACCGTGGTTCCGCTCCCCGCGCCTAGGTAAAGGACGGACGCTGAGGGCGTGAAGGGCCACTCCCGGCCGCCGCGCTTCAGGTAGGCGGCGAGCTTGCTGCGGGTCGCATCCCACTTGCGGTACTCGACCCCGCCGTCCTTCACGAGCCCCTCGCCGTAGACGGTCGTCCCGGGCACGAGGTTCCGCGTGAAGAGCCACGAGCCGTCCGTGTAGACGCCGGCCTGCGTCGCGGGTCGAAGGGGCACGCGGGCGCGATACGGATAGGCGGACTTGAGGGTTGTGCGCCTCCGGGCTCACCGGCGGTGTGATCCGCGTACCCGCGGCGTGTGCCCGGTCGGACGTCTCTTCCCCTTTCGCACTCCGGGGCGAGCCGTCTGGGCCGAGCGACGCCGGCCTCGCGCAGGAATCCGCTTCCTCCGGGTTCGAACCGTCTTCTTCCGCCTGCGAGGCCCCTTGCGACGCTGGGCCCGCGGGGACCTGCGGGGTGCGCGGCGCCGCGGCCTGGGAGGTTGGAGGCGCTTGCGGGCCGCCGTGGCCTCCGGATCCCGCGGCTTCAGGGCGAGGAGCCGTGTGTAGGAGTCCAAAGCGGCCGACCGCTGGTCCGTGGCCTCCTGGACTTTCGCAACGTTCAGCAGAATCTGCGGCGTCTCCATGTGCTTCGCCGCGCGTTCGAGGTTCACCGCGGCGGACTTGGTCTGGTCGGCCCGAAGGTAGGCCACCCCAAGGTTGTTCAGGGCGATGGCCTGCCGGGGATCCTGTTCGAGCACCCCGCGGAAGACGCCGATCGCCTCCCGCGTGCGCCCTCCCAGGAGGAGCGCCGAACCCCGGTCAATCCAGCTCGCCTGGTCCCGCGGGCGGACTCGGAGGGCTTCGCGGTACGCCTCCGCGGCCGCCTCGAACCGGCGTCCCTTGAGCAAGAGGGTGCCGAGGCCGCGCCACAATTCTGCGAGATGAGGGTACGCCTCGAACGCATCGCGCAGGACGGTAGCCGCCTCGTCCGTCCAGCCCCCGCGCGCCAGGAAGACGGATTTCAGGAGGAGACCCCGGAGGTCTTGCGGCCGGGAGGCCAGGTAGGCGTCGCAGGCGCGGACCGCGCCTTCGCAGTTGCCCGAGGCGGCGAGGGATTCTGCCCGGTGGAGGTCCGCGGCCGCGTCCCCCATCTGGATCGCGCGATCGAAGTCCTTGGCCGCTTCTGTGAGGTCACCCGCGCCCAAGTGAGCGGATCCGAGGCCCACCCACGGGGAAGGCTCATCGAGGTGGAGGGTGGACTCCCACAGTCGGATAGCGGCATCGGGGTGGCCGAGCCGCGTCAGGAGGGCGGCTTGATGCTGGACCCCGGGTCGCCACGCCTCGGGACGCACGCGCCGACGCACGTGGTCGAGGACCCGCATTCGCACGACCTCGCTCCGACCCTTCGGGTTCAGGCCTAGCTCCGCGCAGATCCGTTCGAGGGCGGACCAGTCCGCGTGCTCGACCTCGGCGAGGGACGGGAGGCTCATCGGGTCACCTCGCGGCATTTCGCGACGATCTCGCAGTCCCCGCAACCCGGGTCGCCGTCCGCGTGCGTGCCGAAGCACTCGTACACGCCGCGGTAGAAGTCCACCTTCCCCCGCAGCTCCCGGGCCCGCCGCACGCCAGCTCGGGCTTCCTTGAGGGTGGGGTCGAGCTCGAGCGCGCGTTCGAAGGCCTTCAGGGCCATCGTCGACTCGAGGAGACCGAGATGGGCGAGCCCCTTGGCGTACCAGAGCCACGCGACGTCCCGGATCCGGAGGGCGCGGTCCGCCCAGAAGGCCACGTCGCCGTGGTGGCCCTGCCTCTGGGAGAGGAAGAGGCGGTTCACCATGGCGTCGAAGAAATCGGGATTGAAGTGGAGGGCCTCCCGGAAGCAGTCGGCCGCGCGGGCCTCCTCGCCGAGCCGAAGCAGGGCCGCGCCCTTGTTGTTCCACGCGGGCGCGTGCTCGGGCCGCAGGGAGAGGACCTTGTCGTAACAGGCGATCGCACCGTCGTAGTCCTTGAGGTCATGGAGGGCCGCGCCCTTGTTCAGCCACGCCTCCACGAGGCGGGGACGGAGCTTCGTGAGCTGGTCGTACGCCTCCGCCTCCTCCCGGTACCGACGGAGCTCGTGGAGGGAGGCGGCGAGTCCCATCCACCCCTCCTCGGACTCTGGGTTGTAGCGGATCGCTTGCGCGAAACTCTGGAGCGCACCGTCGAAGTCCCCCATTCGGCGGAGCGCGTGGCCTCGCAGGAGCCACGCCACATCGTATTCGGGTTTGAGCCGCAGCGCCTCGTTGAACTGGCGGAGGGCGTCGTCGTAGCGGGCGCCATCCAGGGCCTTCCGACCCGCATGGACCGCGGCCTCGAGCCGGTCCACGCTCGGCAGGAACCGCTCCCCGACCGCCTCGCGGCCCGTGCTCATCCCGGACCGCCTCGCCGGACGTGTCGGAGGCAGGTCTCCCGCCACCGGCGCGCGATCTCGTCCTGCGGATCCAACGCGAGTGCACGGTCGTAGGCGGCGAGCGCCTCCTCGTACCGCTCCAGTTGCTGGAGGGCCGTCCCCTGTCCCGTCCACGCCTTCGCGCTCTTCGGATCCTGCTCCACGGCCTCCTCGTAGCGGAGAAGGGCCATGTCGGGATCGCCCGCCTCCAGGGCGAGCTCGGCGAGCTGGAGCAGGACGTGGGTCTCCTCCCGCTCCGGCTCCACGGATTCCACGAACGCCTTGAAGTCCGCCGAGATTTCGGGCCCGCGCTCCTCTTCGTCCTGGACCTCGCGCCCGGCGCGACGAAGCTCCTCCGCGAAGGAGGCCGCCTTGATCTCCTCCTCCTCGGAAACCCCGGGAGCCTCTTCGGGCTCGTGGGCCTCCGCGGGTTCGGCCCGCGCGGGCTCGGCGCGGGACGGCTTACGCGAAGGCGCATGGAGCGGGCGGAGCAGGCCCTCGGCATCCCGCTTCCCGGAGAGCGCCTCCTCCCGTTCGGGCTGGAAGGAGAGGACCTTATCGAAGCACTCGAGGGCTTCCTGGGGGCGCTCGTGGGCGAGCAGGACCTGTCCCTTCGCGAGCCAGGCGTCGAACAGATCCCATTTGAGGGCCAAGGCGCGGTTGTAGAACTGTACCGCCGCGCCCCAGCGGCCCTTGCGCCGGAGCAGCTCGCCCTTGCGGAAGAGGATCTCCGGATCCTTGCCTTCCTTCCCCAGGGCGCGTGCGAACAGCCCTTCCGCGGCCGCGATATCGCCGAGACTCAGGAACGTGTCTCCGAGCCCCAGAATGGCCTTGGGGTTCTCCGGGTCCAGGTCCAGGACGGCCTGGTATAGGATTGCGGCCTCGTTCGCGTGCCCGTCGCGCCGGAGCTGCTCCGCCTTGAGGACAATGTCGTCGGATCTCCGCGGCTCAATCCGGAGGGCCTCCCGAAGCGCGTCCACGGCGTCCGCGAGGCGGCCCATCCCGAACAGGAGGTTCGCCCGCTCGAACCACGCCTGGCGGTTGCGACGGTCCAGGTCCAAGACGCGCGTGTAGCACTGGAGTGCGTCCTCCGTCTCGTCGAGCAAGACGTGGACTTCGGCCTTGTCGAACCAGAACACCTTGTCGTCGGGATGCTCCGCCAAGAGGCGGTCGTAGCACTGCAGGGCCGCGCGGTAGTCCCCCTCCTCGAGGAAGGTCTGCGCCTCCTCCCGCAGATCGATGGCCCGAGTCTCCTCCTCCACCTCGCCGGGGACGAGCTCGAAGCGGATCGCCTTGGCCAGGCCGGGCGTGACCCCCTGGCACTGCTCGAGGGCCCTGGCATCCGCCGACCGGAGCGAGTCGAGGTCGAGGAACGCGGCGACAAGGACCTGGGCGACGTCCTCCGTCATCCCGGGAATCGTGCCCAGTGCCTGGAGCACGGCCAGGCGCTTCTCGTCCTTCTCGAGGGCTTGGAGGCGCTCCGTGACGGAGCGCTTCTCCTCGGCGACCGCCTTCGCAGCTTCCGCCACGGATTGCTCCTTCTCCCGGAGAGCCTTCTCCTTGGATTCGACCTCGCCCGAGCGTTCGCGAATCCATTCGTCGATGCGATCACGCTCCTTGGCAATCTCTCCGCGGATCTCCCCCCGGAGCTCCTCCTTCATCCCAGCGAGCTCCGTGGTGAGGGTCTTCATGACCTCGGCAGGCTCGGGAGCCGGCGGAGGCGGGGGAGGCAGTGAAACGGATGGAGCAGGCGTTGCCTGAGGCTCCTCGGGCTCCGGTTCCGGTTCGGGCTCCGGCTCGGGTTCGGGGGCGGGCTGGGGTTCGGGCTCAGGAAGCGGAAGAGGAGGCTCAGGCGCGGGCACGGGCTCCGGGCCGGGAGCGGGACCCGGTGCCTCTGCTTCCGCGCGGGCCTCGGGTGGCGTCTCGCCAGCTTGTGACGGCTTTTGGGGCGGTCTCTCGGCCTCCGGGACCGGCTCAGGCGCTTCGAGTGGTGCTTCCCCAGAGGGTGCCTCGGGCTCCGACGCTTCCTGGGGAACTGCAGCAGGCGTCTCCTCGAGTTCCTCCGGAGCCAGTTCGACCGCTCGACTGACCGAAGCGGGAATGGCCTCCGCCGCCGACGTCACCGACGGACTCAGGGCCTTCGCGCGGACCCCGTACTCCTGAGCGAGATGGGCCGGCACCCACTCGCGCGAACCCAGGTACCGGTACAGGTCGGCGAGGGCCGCCCGGATTCCGACGTCCGAGGGAGGGGAGCGCCGGCCTTCCGCGAGGAAGGCGTGGAGTATCTCCGCGTCCCCGGCGCTCACGACGGGGTTCGGGTTCGAGCGCAGATCCAGGAGCTCGATGAGCCGCACCGCGTCCGCGGTTCCCGGCTCGCGAGGGACCGACCTCCACTCGATCGTGTCGCCCTCCGCCGCGAGGATCGCGACCTCGCGCGGGGCGAGCAGGTCGAGGAGGGAAGGTCCGGGAAGAAGGGCCGGATCGAGCCAGAACGGACGGTAGGCGACGAGGAAGTCGATGCAGGACGCGCAGAGGGGTTCGCGACTCACGGCGCCGCACCGAAGGCAGCGCGAGGGGAGCACGGACCTCGGTACGGGGACGCGAGATATAAAGGCTGGTCGGCGAAAACCTTCCCGGGAGGGCGACACCTTCATCGAGCCTGGGGGCTTTCCACGGCGCGGGGAACCTGTGGATATCCGGATGCGCCGGGGCCGTCGGGCCGACGTGAAGACGATCTGGGCGGCGACCCTGCAAACGGTCTGGGACGACCTGCCCGCGGACGAGCGTACGCGACTGAACCGGGAGGTGTGGGAGAAGGATTTCCGCCGCAAACTCATGCCCTACGTCGAGGGCGGCCGGACCGAGACCTGGGTCGCCGAGGATCCCGGAGGGGCGTTCCTCGGCTACCTCCTCCTCGGCGAGAGCGGGTGGCTCACGCCGGAGCCCCACGGCTTCATCTTCGACGTCTGGGTGTCGCCGGAGCAACGCGGAAAGGGGATCGGGAAGCACCTCGTGGCGTGGGCCGCAGACTGGGCCCGATCCAAAGGGTACCACAAGATCAAGCTCGAGGTGGCGGACCCCAACGCCCGTGCCCGTCATATCTACGAGGAGCTGGGCTTCTCCTACGAGCGGCACTACATGGGCAAGGACTTAGGCTGACCGAATCCCGTCCATGTCGCGCAAACGGGCAACAAAGTGTTAAATAACGGGCCCATGGTTGTATGACTCCCTGGCGAGGTGAAGCGATGTTCCAGGTCACTCTGTCCGAGAACGCGGTTGGGAAGCTCCAGGAACTGATCAAGAAGAACGGCACCGCGGAGGACACCTACCTTCGTATGTACGTGGCGGGCGGCGGATGCTCCGGCTTCCGCTACGGCCTGGCGTTGGACGACAAGGTCCATGAGGGCGACGAGATCGTCCAAGCCAGCGGCGTCAAGGTCGTCGTGGATCCGAACAGCCGCGAGTATCTCGACGGATCGAGCATCGACTACGTGGAGAGCGTCGCGGGCAGCGGATTCATGGTCAGCAACCCGAACAACTGGTCCACCTGCGGTTGCGGGCAGAGCTTCAACAAGAAGGGCGAGGCGGCCCCGGACGCGCAGGAAGGCCACCACGAGCACGCCCACGCGCACTCGCACTAGGCCGGCCCATGTGCATCGGTCGGGCGTTCAGCGGGAGCGGGTTCACCGGAGCTTGCCGGTGAGTTCCTTCTTGATCCCCACCATGGCGTTGAGGTAGGACAGCGTGCGCTGCTCCTCTTCTGTGACGTCGACCTTGCCGTAGAGCTGAGCCGATGGCGCCAGGAAGCCGTCCCGCATCGCCTGGTCCACGACCACGCCGCCCTTCTCCGTGCGCACGATGACCGCCTCGAAGAGCTCCTCGTTGCCCACATGGCCCACGCTGACGTCGCTGAACCGCGCGGTGAAGTCGTAGCACTGGAGGCAGTTCGCATTCACCAGGCCGGCGACCTCGTCCTGACTGACCTTCTTGGACTCGCCCTCCGACGGCGTGAACTCGAGCTCCTCGCCGACGTAGCCGACTTGGCGGATGTCTCCGGGATCGAACCCGAGGATTTCGCGGAGCTTCTGGCCTCCCCAGGCGCCGGGCGAGAAGTTGCCGTAGCAGAAGGTCCCCGTGCCGAACGCGAGTTCGTATCCGGGTGCGAACTGATCCCACAGCAACTTGCGCACCGTGTAGATCTGGCACGGACGACCCATCACGGCGATCCGCGGGTGAAGACCGCGGTCCGCCTCCGTGAAGCGCTTGAGCTGCGTGAGCGTGAGGAGGTTCGCGCGGAGCCCGCTTCCCGTCACGACCGCCCGCCCGGCGCCCATACGGAGCTGCCAGGCACGGTACAGGTCCTTCTTCGTGAACGCCATGACCGGTTCCTCGGTCACGCTCTGGTGCGCCAGGAACACGACGTCGGCCATGTCCTCCTCGAGCAGGTACCACAGGAGCGTGCCGGCGACGCGATACCCGGGGTGCTGGCGGAACTCGCGGTCGCGGCTCGAGAGGTTCAGGACTCGGTAGTACGAGCCGAGCAGTGACTTGTCGGGTTGGAACTCCCGGATCATCTCCGAATCGGGTCGCAGGATCTTGGGCGCGTTCACGAATTCGTTCCCGCAGGATTGGCAGCGGTCCGCGTAGAACAGGACCTCCTGGCCCGCGATGTCCAACGCGTATTCGTCAATCCGTTGCAGGGTTCCTCCGCACGCCACACACGACCCGTCCGTCACAGGCGGGTTGAGGGACGCTTCACCGACGGCAGGCATTTCTCTCCCTTCGACGGCAAAGGCGAGCGGAACGCGTATGGACTATGGGTATGCAGAATACGTAAAACTGGAACGCGGGTCGGCCGAACCCAGGACCAAGGATCCGGCACGTGCGCCCGGCAGGAATCCAAAAACGGCAAAAGGCCGCGCGATTGGATCGCGCGAATCACTTCAGGGCGAATTCAACTTGGTGCGTCTCTTCGTTGGCACCGCGGACGAGCTTCCAAGCCTCGAAGTCGTCCCACGTTCGGGTTTCAATGTTCGCTTCCATCGGCCGGATGGAGGACGGAAGCGGTCTATATAGATGGCCGCCGGATTCTATATTGGCTCTATAGATGTCGCTCCGCGCGATGCACTCATCCCGAGGAGCGCTTGGCACGGTCGGCCGCCCGGACACGCGGCGGCCACTCCCCCGTGACCATGTACACCACCCGCAGTCCGATGTTCACCGCATGGTCTGCAATCCGCTCCAGGTAGCGGTTGATGAGAATGTACCGCGCGCCAATCTCCGGGTCAAGACGTCCCGACTTCATCGCCTGGACGATCTCGGCGAGAATCTCGTCATGGAGGCGATCCACGGTGTCATCGACCTCCGTGATGTTCCGGACCGGGTCCGCGTTGCGCTTGAGATAGGCGTCGACGGTGAGCTCAACCATGCGGATCGTGTCCTCCGCCATCTCGGGAATCTTGACGAGATCCTTGAGCCCGGGTGGGACTTGGCCCCGGAACGACAGTGTGATCTCTGCGATGTCCTTCGAGTAGCGAGCGATGCGGTCGAGGTCCGTGGTGATCTTCAGCGAGGTCGTGATGGCCCGAAGGTCCCTCGCCACGGGCGCATGAAGGGCAATCAGGTCCACGCACGTTCTCTCGATCTCTTCCTGGAGGCCGTACACCTCCTGGTCCAGCGTGAACACCTCCTCCGCCACGCTCGCATCCCCACGAGAGAGTCCGTCCATTGCCTTCCGGATCGACAGCTCGCTCAGCTCCGCCAACGTCGCCATGTTCTCGTCGAGCTGCGCGAGCCCCCTGGCCAAGGCCTTGCGTTCCGCCTTCTCAGGCATCAACCGAACCTCCCTGTGATGTACTTCTCCGTGAGCTCCTCGTGCGGACGCTCGAACAGCTCCCGCGTTCCCCCGAATTCGATGAGCTTGCCGAGGTACAGGAATGCGGTCGAGTCCGCCACCCGGGCAGCCTGCTGCATGTTGTGGGTCACGATGACCACCGTGTACTCCTTCTTCAGGTCGAAGATGAGATCCTCGATCTTCGCAGTCGCGATGGGGTCCAGGGCGGAGCACGGCTCGTCCATGAGGAGCACCTCGGGCTCGACGGCCAGGGCACGGGCGATGCAGAGCCGCTGTTGCTGGCCACCCGAAAGCCCGACGCCGGGCTTCCCGAGCGACTCCTTCACCTCGTCCCAGAGGGCGGCCTTCACCAGGCTGCCCTTCACGGCTCGATCGAGCGCCCGACGGTCCCGCGTTCCGTTGAGCCGCAGTCCCGCCGCGACGTTGTCGTACACGGACATCGTGGGAAACGGATTTGCCCTCTGGAAGACCATGCCGACCCTCCGGCGAACTGCAACCGGATCCTGATCGTAGATATTCTTCCCATCGAGGAGGACCTCACCCTCAATCCGCGCCTTCGGGACGGTCTCATGCATCCGGTTCAAGCAGCGAATCAACGTGGATTTTCCGCAACCGGACGGCCCGATGATCGCGGTCGCCTCATGCTCGGCAAACTCGAGGTTGATGTCGTGGATGGCCTCCTTCTGACCGTACCAGGCGCTGACCTGCAGCGCCTGCATCTTCGTGGTCACGCCCCAATCCTCCTCTCCCGGAAGCGGGGGCGAAGGAGCCACCTTGCAACGATGCTGAGTCCGAGCATGAGCAAGACGAGCACCAAGGCCGAGCCCCATGCCATCGTGATCCACGTCGGGTACGGATACGAGCTGAGCGTATAGACGTTCAGGGTCAGTGTCTGCACAGGCGACCCGAGACCCTGGAAGTAGCCCGGGTTGCCGAACGAGGTCAGGATCAGGGGAGCGGTCTCACCGCCGATTCGGCCGAGGGCCAAGAGAATTCCGGTGAGGATGCCGTCCCGCGCCGCGCTGGCGACGACACGGAGGGAGACGCGGAACCGGGGAATCCCGAGAGCGAGGCCCGCCTCCCGCACGGAGGCGGGGACCAGGACGAGTGCTTCCATGGCCGCGATCGCCACGAACGGCATCATGATGAGAGAAAGGGCCAGAGCCCCGGCAATCGTGCTGTATACGAACTGCGGCAGGGCAAGTTCGAAGAGGCTGAACACGAAGACGCCCATGACGATGGATGGCAGCCCGGTCATGACATCGGCAAAGAAGCGGACTGCCGTTCCGAATCGGCCGCGGCCGAACTCGGAAAGGTACACGCCCGTGAGGACCCCCACGGGGATTGCAATCGCCGAGGACAACGCGAGGAGAATCACGGTTCCCTCGAGCGCATTGCCCACCCCAGCGGGTGGGCAAGTGATCGTGCCGTAGGGTACGCAGCTCGGTTGGGTCGCGGTGAGGAAGGATGGGGTGATGGCGCCCGCGCCGCGAACGATCACCTCGAACAGGATGCTCCCTAGAGGGACGAGTGCTGCGGCCACGCAAAGGAGCGAAACACCGACCATGGACCAGTTCTTCCACCGGCGACGCGTGTCCCGATCGAACCGCATCAGGCGACCCCCTGGCGCGCTCCAAGGAACCGCCAAATCATGATGCGCGCGAAGATATTGATGACCAGGTCCAGCGCCAGGAGGACGAGCGCAATCTCCAAGACCGCACTCAGCTCGAGCCCCAGCGCTTCCCGCGCGTTGTTCGCGATGAGGCTGGCGAGGGTCTGCGCGGGGGCGAAGAGGGAGGAGGGAATCGAGTTGCTGTTCCCGATGACCATGGTGACCGCCATGGTCTCGCCGAACGCCCTCGCGAACCCGAGCATCACAGCGCCGAAGAACCCCGAACGCGCGTACTTCAGGACCGCCAGCCGAGTGGTCTCCCACCGTGTCGCCCCGAGGCTCAGCGCCGCTTCCCGCTGGCTCTGAGGCACGGCGAGAAGGGATTCGCGGGTGACCGCGGAAACGGTCGGAATGATCATGATGGCCAGGATGATGCCTGCGGTCAGCAGGCCGTATCCGTAGGCCGGACCCTGGAAGAGGGGCAGAGATCCCAGATTCGACTTCAGCCAAGGCTCGACGGTGTCCGCCATCAGCGGCACCAGCACGTAGATCCCCCAGAGCCCGTAGACGACGGAAGGGATCGCAGCGAGGAGCTCCACGAGGTAGGTCAACGGCGTCCGGATGAAGGGGGGCGCGATTTCGGACGCAAAGATCGCGATGCCGAGACTAATCGGAACGCCAAGAACGAGCGCGATGGCGGACGTGGCCAGGGTACCGAAGATGAACGGGAGAGCACCGTAGACATTATGCCCCGGGTCCCAGTTGGTCCCGCCTAGGAAGCCGAATCCGTACTGGCCGAGCGTGTCCCGGGAGACGCCGATCATCACGGCGACGATCAGGCCGAGAAAGGTGAGGAGGATGACGGCCGAGGCTCCTGTGCCCCAATGAAAGAAGGCGTCCCCTAGGGAGGCGCCGGGGGAAGGCCGACGCTTCCCGAAGGGGAGCTTGAGTCCGAATGCCATCCTAGGTACCGCGCCTCACGCGCCCGTCTGGAGCGCCGCACCGTTGAAGGTCATCGACCGGATCGTCGTCTCGTCGTTCGTGACCACAGTCGTGGGCAACGGAACGTAGGATAGCTGCTTGGCGTACGGCTGTCCCGAGTGAATCGCCCACCACAGGAACGCCACGAGCGCCTGAGCCTTGGCCTGGTTCATCTGCCCGGACCCCTGACCCGACGGGTACACGTTGAGTTCCAGATACACGAGTAGGTAGGTAAAGGTGCAGATGGGGTAGCTGTTGCTCCCGGGGGCGTTCACGATGGTGACGTGGGACCAATCGCCGTTTCCCGCGGGCAACGTAGCCGAGGCGTTCGCGGCGTCGGCCTGCGTCGTCTGCAGCGTCGGCAGGACGTAGTTGTTCCCGTCGTGGTTCATGATCTTGGCGTACGACATGCCGATCTGGAGGGCGTACGCGAGTTCGACATACCCGACGGCGTTCTTGGTCTGCTGAACCGTGTTGGCGACGCCTTGGTTCCCGTTCCCTGCCAGCTCGGACTTCGGCCAGTTGATGGTCTTGCTCGTGCCGTAGATCTGCTTGAACGTGGTGCTGATGTGGGACAGATAGTCGGAGAACGCGAACGTGGTGCCGCTCGAGTCGGAGCGGTGGACCGGGATGATCGTCGCATCCGGGAAGGATACGCCCGGGTTGAGGGACTTGATGGCGGTGTCGTTCCAGTTCGTGATGTTGCCCATGAAAATCTGCGCCACAACAGGCCCCGTGAGGTTCACATGGATCGGCACACCCGGGAGGTTGTAGGCGACCGTGATGGCGCCCAAGCTCTCGGGAATCGTCAGGAGAGACGGGTACTGGCCATGCGCCGTGCCGTTGAGGGGCGCGTCGGTGCCGCCGAAGTCGAGCGTCTTCTGCTCAATCCCGTTGATCCCGCCGCCGCTGCCGATGCCGTTGTAGTTCACCTGAACTCCCGTCGCGTTCTTGTACTGGGCGGCCCAAAGGGTGATGATCGGATAGGCGAACGTCGATCCCGCTCCCAGGAGAGTAATCGCCTGGGTCCCGGACGATCCGAGTCCGAACCAGTTCGTCGCGAGTCCTCCTCCCACGAGCGCTACGACGACCACCACCGCCACGACCCCGAGGATGAGGCCACGCCGGCTCTTCGGGTGCTGGATGATCTCTTCCTTTTCCGGAGATTGGCTGTCTGTCGCGCTCATTAGTTCGATGTCTCCGGAGGCCACCGAGTCGACCCATCCTCTATGTCGCTTCCCAACGGAGTCTCGACTGTCAACGAGTGTCGGACGGAGTCCTATATAGACTATAGTGCCAAGTCTTTAAGCTCTATAGTCCATGAAGAACACCGGGCGAACGGACATGGAAGGGAGGAAATTGCAGCTCACCGGGGGAT